>JBDQIL010000077.1:0-9364 GCA_040264415.1 Myxococcota bacterium | reverse complement strand
GCCATGGCCCGCCTCGACGCCGGCACCTACGGGACCTGCGCGTCGTGCGGCGAGACCATCGCCAAGGGCCGCCTCGCGGCCTTGCCGGCCACCCCGGTCTGCACCGGCTGCGCCAGCTGACGCGGGACGCTGGGGATCCTCCCCCACCCGCATGTGTGGAATCACACAGGCGGAGGGGGGGCGATCCCGGGTCAAGCGTCACCGGCCCGCCACAGCATCCCCCGCCCGGCGCGGCTACAGTCCGGCCCTGCTCTTCGCGGAGGCCCCATGCACGCTCGCGCCCTGACCCTGCTCCTCTCCCTCACCCTGGTCACCGCCTGCGGCGACAAGGACGGTGACTCGTCCGATGGCAGCGACGGCGCCACCGACGGCACGGATGGCTCGGCCGACGGCGCCGACGGCGCCGATGGCGCCGATGGGACGGACGGCTCCGACGGCTCCGACGGCTCCGACGGCTCGGGCGGCGACGGCGGCGTCGAGGTCACCGACTGCGGCGTCACCCTCGAGGCGCCCCCCGACGACCAGGTCTGCGGGCTGGTGGGCGACGTGGGCGCCAACGACGCCCTCTGGCTGCGCGGCGACGTGCTGATGGAGGGCGAGGTGCTCCGCGGCGGCTCGGTGGTCGTCTCCGACGGCGCCATCGTCTGCAGCGGCTGCGACTGCGACGCCACGCTCGCCGAGCTCGACACCACCCAGATCGACTGCCCTGACGGCGCCATCTCCCCCGGGCTCATCAACCCGCACGACCACCTCGGCTACACCGAGGGCGCCCCCATCGACACCGGCACCCAGCGCTGGGACCACCGTCACGGCTGGCGCGGCAGCCTCTCCACCCCACAGAACTCGAGCACGTCGAACGGCTCGAAGTGGGGCGAGCTGCGGCAGGTCATCGCTGGCACCACCAGCCTGGTCGGCTCGGGCTGGGGCCAGGGCATGCTGCGCAACCTCGACGAGGACGCCCACAACGAGGGCCTCCCGATGGACGAGGTGCTCAACCAGACCTTCCCGCTCGGCGACGCCGGCGAGCGCTTCGAGTCCAACTGTGGCTGGGACTACCGCTACTCCGAGAGCCGCGTCTCGGGCGAGAACAGCTACGTGCCGCACGTCGCCGAGGGCATCGACGACTACGCCTGGGACGAGTTCCTGTGCCAGTCCGGCGAGGTCGAGCGGTCGGTCGATCACACCGAGGCCAACAGCGCCCACATCCACAGCATCGGGCTCACCGCGCGAGACTACTGGCGCATGGCCCAAGACGGCGCGCAGATCATCTGGTCGCCCCGCAGCAACATCGCGCTGTACGGCCACACCGCCCAGGTGACCACCTTCCACCGGATGGGCGGCGTGCTCGCGCTGGGCACCGACTGGACCTACTCGGGCTCCATCCACATGGGCCGCGAGCTGGCCTGCGCCGACAGCCTCAACCAGCAGCAGTACGGCGGCTACTTCACCGACCACGACCTGTGGCTGATGGCCACCCGCAACGCCGCCATCACCACCGGCGCCGAGTCGCTGCTGGGCACCCTCGACGCCGGCAAGGTCGCCGACATCTCGGTCTTCTCGACCGCCGGCTTCGACAACCCCTTCCGCGCCATCATCGACGTGGGCCCCGACGGCGCCGCCCTGGTGCTGCGGGGCGGCGAGCCGCTCTGGGGCGAGTCCAGCGTGGTGCAGGCCCTCGACGCCTCGTGCGAGGCCTTCGCCGACGCCTGCGCCCAGCCGCGCGCCGTCTGCGCCACCCGCGAGTGGGGCGTCGACGTCGCCACCGTGCAGGCCGCCATCCCGGGCGCCTACGGCGCGCTCTTCTGTGAGGGGGAGCCCGCAGGCGAGCCCACCTGCACGCCGTCGCGTCCGGGCGAGTTCGACGGCCTGCCCTCGAGCGACGACCTCGACGGCGACGGCCTGCTCAACGACGATGACAACTGCCCGTCGGTCTTCAACCCGGTGCGGCCCATGGACGGCGGCCTGCAGCCCGACGCCGACGCCGACGGCGAGGGCGACCCCTGCGACGCCACGCCGCTGGGCACCGACCTCGACGGCGACGGCACCATCAACGAGGACGACAACTGCCCCTGGGACGCCAACGCCGACCAGAGCGACGTCGATGGAGACGACAAGGGCGACGCCTGCGATCTGTGCCCCGACCTGCCCAACCCCAACACCGGCTGCCCGGTGTCGGGCACCAACGCCACCATCGACCAGCTGCGCACCAGCGGCGACTTCAGCGACGGCGACTTCGTCGAGGTCGTGGGCCTCGTGGTCACAGGGGTGGCTGGCTCCGGCTTCACCGCGCAAGACCCCACCGACAGCGACGGCCAGTACAGCGGCATCTACGTCTACACCGGCGGCGCGCCCACCGTGAGCCGCGGCGACCAGGTCACGGTGCTGGGCGAGCTGGGCGACTACTACGGCGAGTCCCAGCTGCAAGATCCCACGGTCCTCACCACCGGCTCGGGCACGATCACCGCCGCCCAGGTCTCGGCCGCAGAGGCCGCCACCGAGGCCTACGAGGGCGTGCTGGTGGAGATCTCCGAGGGCACGGTCACCAACGCAGCCTACGACTGCTCGGTCGACGGCTCCTCGTGCTCCGACTCCGGCCTGTGGGAGATCGGGGGCGCAGCCGGCGTCGTGGTCTACGACCGGCTCTACGAGGACAGCGACTGGGCCGACCATGTCGGCGACATCCCGGTCGTCGGGGTGATGGGCTACCGCTTCGACCGCCGCCGGCTGACGCCGCGCGATGCGGACGACTTCGCGCTGTGAGGGGCTGGGTCCTGGCCCTCTGGATGGGGTGCGCCGGCGCGCCGAAGGATGACTCGGCGGCCGGCGGCACCGACGCGACCGACGGCGCGACCGACGGCGCGGATGGTGGGGCGGTCGACGCAGACGGCGACGGCCTGACCGCCGCCGACGGCGACTGCGACGACAGCGACCCCGCGATCTTCCCCGGCGCCCCCGAGCGCTGCAACGGCCTCGACGACGACTGCGACGGCGCGCCCCATCCTGAAGAGGGAGACGGCGGCGACGCCTGCGCCGCGTGCGACGAGAGCGGGTGGTGGTCCGAAGCCCGCGCGGGCGAGACGGGCGACGCGCTGCGCGACCGCCTCGCCGCCGCCCTCCGTGGCCAGGTGTGCACCGACTATGACGTGGCCCGCGACCGGCTCTTTCAGGTCGACGCCGAGGGCGGCACCGCCACCTGCGCCTACACGGGCCGCACCTTCGATGTGAGCGCCGGCGTCGACTACGACATCGTCAACCCCGAGCACGCCTGGCCGCGCTCCGACGGGGCCCTCGAGGAGCCTGAGGAGTGCGACCTCCACCACCTCTTCGTGACCGACGCCGCGGCCAACACCCGGCGCTCGAACCACCCCTTCGGCGTGGTGTCGTCGGTCGAGTGGTCGGATGGCGGCTCGAAGCTGGGCGACGACGCCTCGGGGCTGACGGTCTTCGAGCCCCGCGACGGGGCCAAGGGCGACCTGGCCCGCGCGATGCTCTACTTCTCGCTCAAGTACGAAGGCACCCTCGAGCCCGCCGACGTCGACAAGCACCTCGACGCCACCCTCTTCGCCGCCTGGCACGCTGCGGATCCCCCCGATGACGCCGAGCAGGCGCGCTCGCTGCGCCTGGCCGACGCGCAGAGCGGCCGCGCGAACCCGCTGGTCGTCTGCCCCTGGCTGGCCCCCGCCCTCGACGAGTAGAGGCGGCCGGCGCCTCGATCCGCTGGGAGCGAGCCGGCACGCGCGCTGTGGTCGCCTCCCCCGGAGGACCCGTGATCCCTGACGCCACCGAGGCACTTCAGCGCCACGTCTCGCCGCCGACCGCGGCGCTGCTCGCCGAGCGCATGACCCCGCGCACCCTGGGGCCAGACGAGGCCCTGGTGGGCGCCGGCTGGCCGAGCACCGTGCTCTACCTGGTGCTCGACGGCGCCCTCGACGTAGTGCTCGAAGAGGTGGAGGGCCGCGTGCTGGTGGGCCACATCGGCGCCGACACCTGGGTGGGAGAGGCCGGCTTTCTCGACCGACGCGGCGCGACCGCGACCGTGCTGGCCACAGAGCCCACCCACCTGCTCGCGCTCCCGCGGAGCGACTTCGACGAGCTGTGCACCCACCACGCGGCGGCGGCCAGCGACCTGCTGCGGGCCCTCACCGAGCTGCTCGCCGCCCGAATCCTCGCGTCGTCTTCCGGCCTCCTCGAAGAGGTCTCCGACCACACCTTCACCCTCACTCATCCGGCGGTCACCGCGGGGCCCTTCAAGCGCCTGCTCGCCACCCTGTTCGGAGGCCGACCCAATGGCTGAGTCCCTCGCCCAGGTCCCGCTCTTCGCGAGGCTGCCCGCGGCCACCCGCGCCGCCCTCGAGGCCGCCATGGTCGATGTCGAGCTGGCCCCCGGCCGCGTGCTCTTCCACCAGGGCGACCGCGCGGGCGGCACCGAGGGCCTCTATGTGCTGCGTGAGGGGTCGCTCACCGTGAGCGTCGCCCGCCCGGCGGGCGGCTTCGCCGTGCTGCGGTCGATGGAGCCCGGCGAGGTGGTGGGCATCATCGGCCTGGTCGCGCCCGAGAGCGTGCGCCAGGCCACGGTCGTCGCCGGCGCCGAGTGTCTGGTGTCGCACCTGTCTCGTGCGGCCTACCTCGCCCTGGTCCATGGCGACCCCGAGGCTGCGTGCGCCTTCCGACTCGTGCTCGCCCGTCAGCTGGTCCACGACCTGCGACGGGTGGACGACGCCCTGCGAAACGCCGTCACCACCGAAGACGACAGCGTGCCCCTGCACACGCTCGTGCCGGGCTGAGCCGCCGCGCGCCCCCCCGTCAGCGCACCCGCTCGAGCACGGTCACCCCACACAGCGCCTCGTCGTAGCCCACCAGGCCGCCGGCGTTCTGGGCGGCGGCCAGCGTCGCGCCCGCGACCTGCCGTGCCCCCGCCTCCCCCCGCAGCTGCACCGCGACCTCGTGCACCATGCTCAGCCCCGTGGCGGCCAGCGGGTGCCCCTTGCTCTCGAGCCCGCCGCTGGTGTTCACCGGCACGCGTCCCCCCAAGGTGGTGGCGCCGCTCTCCGCGAGCGGGCCGCCCTGGCCCGGCGCGCAGAGCCCCAGGGCCTCGGTGGCCACCAGCTCGCAGTAGGCGGTGGAGTCGTGCACCTCGGCCAGGTCGAGATCGGCGCCCGAGATGCCCGCCTCGCGCAGCGCAGCGGCGGCCGCCGGCCACACCACCGCCGGCGCCTCGAGATCGCGCCAGGCGCCGCCCACCAGGGCGCAGGCCCGCACCGCCACCGCGCGGTCGCGGATCGCGGCGGCCTGCCGGGCCACCCACGCCGGGCTGGCCACCAGCACCGCCGCGGCGCCGTCGCTCACCGGGCTGCACATGCTGCGGGTGAAGGGCTCCACCACGGCCTTGTCCGCCAGGATGTGGTCGCGGCTCATGGCCACCTGGTACTGCGCAAGCGGGTTGTCGACGCTGTGGCCGTGGTTCTTCGAGGCGATGGTCGCGAGCTGGGCCACCGTGGTGCCATGGGCCCGCATGTGAGCCTGCGCCTGCAGGGCGTGCACGTCGAGGAACCACAGCCGGTAGGGGTGGGGCGCGAACGGGAGCCCCGTGCGCGCGCCCTGCTCGGCGAAGAAGCCCTGCCACTCGTCGGGGTGGAGCTGGTCGGCGCCCCCCTGGAACAAGGCGAAGGTCTTCTTGGGGTCATCGGCGTGGAAGACCTTCTCCACCCCCACCGCCAGCGCGAGATCGGCGCCGGCGCGCACCGCCTGCACCGCCTGGTGCAGGGCCACCGAGCCCGTCGCGCAGGCGCCCTCGACGTTGATGATGGCCAGGCGCTCGGGCAGCACGCCGGCCGCCATGAGGGGCCGCAGGGCGACCTGCCCACGGATGTTCGACTGGCCCCAGGTGTCCATGGCGCAGTTGCCGAAGGTGCAGGCGGAGATCTGCTGGCCGTCTTCGAGACCTGCATCGGCGATCACGCCGCGCACCACGGCGTCGGCGAGGTCACGAAAGCTGCGATCGGGCCAACGTTGGAACCGGGTGGACGCAGTGCCGACGACAAAAGCGGAGGGCATGGATGCTCCGAGGTGGGCCGGCACCCTACCGCGTCGGCGTGCCGTCACAAATCGAGGTCAGGAATCGGCGCTCGCTGGTTGCATACTTATGCCAGACATCGTATATCCACGGTTCCTCTCCGCCCCAGGTCGCCTCGTGACCGTCCGCGTCGGCATCGTCGGAGTCTCCGGGTACGCCGGGATCGAGCTTCATCGCATCCTCTCGACCCACCCCGCGGTCGAGGTGACGGCGGTCGCGGCCGGTCGCGCCGCTGGCGACCCCCTCGACGAGAGCTGGCCCGGCGTCGATCCCAGCGGCGAGACGCGGATCGGCGCAGCCGACCCCAACGCCCTGGCCCGCTCCTGCGACGTGGTCTTCCTCGCGCTCCCCCACGGGCGCTCGGCCCCCCTCGCTCGCGCCCTGCTGGCGCTCGATCGGCGCGTCATCGACCTCGGCGCCGACTTTCGGCTGCGCACCGAGACCGCGTGGACCGCTGCATACGGCAGCGCGCACCCCGCGCCCGAGCTGCTCGGAGAGGCCGTCTACGGGCTGCCCGAGCGCAACCGCGAGGCGCTGGCCGGCGCGCGCCTGGTGGCCGTGCCGGGCTGCTACCCCACGGCGGTCGCGCTCGCCTCGCTGCCCCTGGTCGATGCGGGCGCGGTGGACCTCCTGATGGCGAGCTGCCTCTCGGGCATCTCCGGCGCCGGCCGCAAGCCCGGCCCGCGCAACCTGTATGGCGAGGTGCATGACAGCGCCGTGGCCTACGGGGTCGGCGGCACCCATCGGCACAGCTCCGAGATGGAGCAGACCCTCGGGGTTCCGGTCGCGTTCACGCCCCACCTCGTGCCCATGGGCCGCGGGATGATCGCCACCGTGACCGCTCGGGTGACCGACGACGGCACCGACTGGCCCGCCGCCTACCGGGCCGCCGCCGCCGATCACCCCGCGTGGCACATCACCGCCGCGCCGCCCGCCACCCGCGAGGTGCGCGGCACCGGCCTGTGCCGGGTGCACGTGGCCCACGACCGGCATCGCGGCGTGGTCACGGCCACCTCGGCCATCGACAACCTCGGCAAGGGCGCCGCCGCCCAGGCCGTCCACTGCATGAACCTGGCGCTGGGCCTCCGCCCGCTGGCCGGGATCCCTGTCCACCCCTTCCTGCCCTGACGCCGGAGGGATCATGTCGCTGTCGCTGCGCGCGGCCCAGGCCGCCGATCGTCCCTTCGTGGAGTCCCTCATCGCCCGTGAGGTGCGCGCCGGCTCGGTGCTGCCGCGCGCCTTCGATCCCGAGGCCTTCTTGGTCGCCGAGGAGCACGGCGCCGTGGTCGGCACGCTCAGCCTGCAGGCGTGGTCGGACGGCGTGATCGAGCTGGGCACGGTCATCGCGGCGGTCCCCCGACGCGGGATCGGTCGGGCCCTGATCGCCGCGGGTCTCGAGCGAGCGGCGGCCACCGGCGCTCGATGGGCCGTCGTGCTCACCGGCTGCCCGGACTACTTCGCGGCCCGGGGCTTCGAGCCCCTGAGCGACGCCCCCTGGGCGCGGGCCCAGGGCCCCGTGGCCTCCCCCGATCAGCCCGAGGAGCTCACGGCCGCGATCGGCTACAAGGCGGCCGCGTCGTGCCGGTCGTGCCCCCACCTGCGCGGGTGCAGCCAGGCCCTGCTGGCGCACCCCTTGAAGCAAGCCTGGGAGGCCTGCGCATGACCGCACCCCTCGTCGTCCCCACCCTGCCGCGGCTGCCCGCCGTGCAGGGCGGCTGGCTGGCGGTCCCCGGCACCGCCGCGGGCGTCGCCGCGGCCGACGTCAAGGGCAACGGCGCGCGCCGAGACGACGTCGCCGTGCTGGTGGCGCCCGGCAGCGCCGCCGCGGTCACCACCACCAGCACAGCCGCCGCAGCGTCCTGCCGCTGGACCCGCGCCCGCGCGCCCGGCCCCATCCACGCTGTCGTGGTCAACTCCGGCAACGCAAACGCCGCTACGGGCCCCCAGGGCGAGGCCGACAACGCGCGGATGGCCCACGTGGCCGCCGAGGCGCTGGGCTGCCCGGCCGACGCCGTGCTGGTCTGCTCCACCGGCGTCATCGGCGTGCCCCTGCCCCTCGGCCGGCTGCTGCCCGGCGTGCAGGCCGCGGCCGGCGCGCTCACCGCCACGCCAGACGCCTTGGCGCGCGCCATCCTCACCACCGATCTGGTGCCGAAGACCGCGGCCGTCCGGTCCCACGACATCACCGTGGGGGGTGTCGCGAAGGGCTCGGGCATGATCCATCCGGGCATGGCCACCATGCTGGCCTTCCTGGCCACCGACGCGGCCGTCGATCCCCACGACCTGCACGAGCTGCTGGTCGACGCCTGCGACCGCAGCTTTCACGCCATCACCGTCGACGGCGACCAGTCCACCAACGACACCGTGATCGTGCAGGCCACCGGCCGCGGCCGGCGGGTTCGGCGCGGCACTCCGGCCTACGACGCTCTGGGAGAGGCCATCACGGCGGTGGCCACCGAGCTCGCCCGGGCGATCGCCCGTGATGGCGAGGGCGCCACCACCCTCATCGAGTGTGTGGTCATGGGGGGGCCCGACGACGCGGCCGCCCGCCGGGCCGCCCGCGCCGTGGTCGGTTCGTCCCTCGTGAAGTCCGCCATCCACGGCCGCGACCCCAACTGGGGCCGCATCCTCGGAGCGCTCGGCCAGGCCGGCCTGCCCGGGCTGGTCGGCATCGACGTCGACCTCGCCGGCGTGCCGGTCATGCGGGGCGGCCACCCCCTCCCCTTCGACGAGGCCACCGCCTCGGCGGCGCTCCGATCCACCGACGTCCAGATCGCCTGCCGCGTGCCCGGCGCCGGGCTGGGCCGGGCCTGGGGCTGCGACCTCTCCGCCGACTACGTGCGCATCAACGCCGACTACCGGAGCTAGCATGCCCGACACCGTCATCGGCGGCCTGGTCGAGGCGCTGCCCTATGTGCAGCGCCTCTCGGGCAGCGTCGTGGTGCTCAAGTACGGCGGGGCCGCGATGGCCGCGGCCGACCTCTCCGACGCGGTGATGCAAGACGTCGTGTTGCTCGCGCAGGTGGGCGTGCGGGTGGTGGTCTGCCACGGCGGCGGCCCCGAGGTCTCCGCCATGGGCAAGCGGCTGGGGCTCCCCACCCGCTTCGTGGACGGCCTCCGGGTCACCGACGACGACACCATGCGCGTGGCCCAGCAGGTGCAGATCGGCGGCGTCTCGCGGGACATCCTCGCTGGGATCACCCGCCACGGCGGGCGGGCCATCGGGCTGTCCGGCCACGCTGTCGGCGTTGACGTTGAGGGAGCGCTGGTCGTCGTCGACCGCGACCGGGG
>JBDQIL010000076.1:0-9373 GCA_040264415.1 Myxococcota bacterium | reverse complement strand
GGTCAGGCCGCCCGCGGGCTCGAGCTGTCCGACGAGGCGCTCGAGCTCGACTCCGGCGCGCCGGCTGCGATCATCGCCCGCTCTCGGGCGCTCATGGCGCTCGGCAAAGAGAAGGCGGCCCAAGCCGCCCTGAAGGACGTGGACCTCAACCGAGTGCAGGGGAACAGTGGCGCCCGCTACCATGTCGCGGCGGCGCGCATCTTCCTGGACAACGGCTTGGCTCGACAGGCGGTCACCGAGCTGCGGGGGGCGATGGACGCCGACCCCAACTGGGCGCCCGTGCACCTCGTCTCCGCCCAGTCTCGGCTGCTGGTCGGCAACCTGGGCGGCGCCATCGAAGACATCGAGAAGGTGGCCTTCCTCGACAAGTTTCAGGACCGCCGCCAGTCGCCCTTGCAAGAGGTCTGGGTCCCGCCCGTCGACTGGCGTCCGCTCCGGAAGGCCCTCGAATCCGAGCTGGCCCAGGACGCGCGCTTCGCGGCGCGGGGGCCTGCGGCCGTGGCGGTGGTGGCTTGGTACGCCGATCACAGCGACAGCCGGCGACTCCTCGACCGGGCGCTCGAGGCCGGCGCTGAGGTGCCGGGCGCCTACGCCGCGCGCGCGCAGGACCTGCTCGCGGCGGGCGACTTCAAGGGCGCGTACCGGCACGCAGAGCAGGTGCTCAGCAGCGGCCACGACCTCACGCTGCTCTACGCCCTCAAGGGGCGCTCGCTGGCGGCGCTGGGCCGGCCGGCAGAGGCGAACGCCGAGTTTCGAAAGGCGACCGATGAGCCGCATGGGCTGGCTGTGGTGCAGCGGCTCATCGCCGAGACCCGGGCGGCTGAGGGGCGCACAGAGGACGCGCGCGCGGCCTGGACCGAGGTGCTGAAGCTCGTGCCCGACGACCTGCCGGCCCGCGCGGCCCTGCTTGACCTGCGGCGTGCCGGGCAATAGCCGCGGCCTCCCCGAGCCGGAGCGGATCATGCATGTCCTGCTGGTCGGAGGGGGCGGCCGTGAGCACGCCCTCGCCTGGAAGATCGGTCAGAGCCCCTGGCTCACGCGGCTGAGCACGACCCACGACAACCCGGGCTTCCCCGCGGGCGCGTACAGCGCCGCCGCCGGCGCCGACCCGGTGGCCTTCGCGCGCGCCGAGCACGTCGACCTCGTGGTCATCGGTCCAGAGGGGCCGCTGGCCGACGGTCTGGTCGACCGGCTCCAGGCGGCCGGGATCGCCGCCTTCGGGCCGTCGAAGGCCGCGGCCCAGCTCGAGGCATCCAAGACCTTCGCCAAGGAGGTCATGGCCGCGGCGGGGGTGCCCACGGCCGCGTGGGGCGTCTACACCGACCGCGACGCGGCCCGCGCTGCGATCACCGGCCCCTGCGTCGTCAAGGCTGACGGGCTGGCGGCCGGCAAGGGGGTCATCGTCGCCGACTCGGCCGACCACGCCCGCAGCGCCGTAGACGACATCTTCGCGGGGCGCTTCGGAGCGGCCGGCGCGCGCGTCCTCATCGAGGAGCGCCTCACGGGGCCCGAGGTGTCGGTGCTGGCGCTCTGTGACGGGGAGCGCGCCGTCCCGCTCAAGCCCGCCCGCGACCACAAGCGCCGCTTCGACGGCGGCGCCGGTCAGAACACGGGCGGCATGGGGGCGATCTGCCCAGCCCCCGGCGTCACCGACGCCGACCTCGACCGGGTCCACCGGACCGTGCTCCAGCCCGTGGTCGACCTGATGCGCGAGAGGGGGACGCCGTTCCGGGGGGTGCTCTACGCGGGGCTGATGCTGACCCCCGACGGCCCGCGGGTGCTCGAATTCAACGCGCGCTTCGGCGACCCCGAGTGCCAGCCGCTCATGATGATGCTCGACGAGGACCTCCTGCCGCTGCTCAAGGCGTGCGCGGCCGGGCGCCATCACTCCCGGTCGTCGCATCAGCGGGCTGACCCCACCGGGCCGCGACCGCGCGGTCTTCGTGGCGGGGGCCCGCCGTGACGGCGACGACGTGGTCACCAGCGGGGGCCGGGTGCTCGGCGTCACCGCGGTCGGGGCCGACCTCGCGGCAGCGCGCACCTCGGCCTACGACCAGGTGCGCGGGCTGGCCTTCGAGGGCGCCGCTTGGCGGGGCGACATCGGCGCGAGCGGCGCCTGACCGTGAGCGCGTGAGTCAAGGTGCAACCTGCGCTCACGCGCATCCGGTTTCGCGGACTGTGCCGTCTCGGCGGTGAACGGCGGGGCCCGGGATCGCTCTTGGCCCGGGTCGCCCTCGCCGTCGCCCTTGCGGCACGCGCCAGCCACAATACCCCCTACGAATGCCCCCTCGATTCCGCCTCCGCATTCAGACCGGCCCCCGCGATCCGGCCAAGCTGCCGCTCGAAGCCGACGCGCTGGGAGAGGCCGTGATGGAGCGGGTGACCGGCGCCCTGGAGAAGGGCTTCCCGCGGCCCGCGATGCTCGTGATCCGCGACCTCGAGGTGCAGCAACTCGACGTGGTGCCGCTGATGCAGGCCGCCCCCGAGCACCGAGAGCGCATGCTCGCCGCCGCCGCCGGTCAAGACGACGTGCGCTGCGCCGTGCTCGCCGGCGCCTTGAGCCTGCGCCGGCGGGTGAAGGGCCAGGTGGTCGGGCATCGCGCGGTCGTGGTCTACCTCGAGTTCCCAGACAACCGATGGTGGACCGCCTGGCAGCTCGTGGGCGACGACCGGGGGCTGCTCGGCGACGGTCCAGTGCTGCGCCGCGCCATCGACGGTTCGCCGCGCCCCGGGGGCGTGGGCGGTTGGTTCGCCCGAGCGCGCCGCGAGGGGTTGAAGCTGCAGCTCGAGCGCCCCCCGGGTCAGCACGGCCTCGACCTCGTGCATTGACCCGACCCCTGGCTCTCCTTGAACACCGCCCGGCCGGCGCTTAGGTGCCGCGCTCCCTTGTGTCCCTGGAGTCCGCCATGTTCCGCGAACTGCCGTCGCCGGTCGAGCTGGAGGAGGAGGTCCTCGCTTTCTGGCGCGAGCACCGCATCTTCGAGCGCAGCCTGGAGCAGTCCGCCGGCCGGCCCACCTTCGTCTTCTACGAGGGCCCGCCCACCGCGAACGGCACGCCCCACAACGGGCACGTGCTCACGCGGGTCATCAAGGACCTCCTCCCCCGGTACAAGACGATGCGGGGCTTCTCGGTCCCGCGCAAGGCCGGGTGGGACACCCACGGGCTGCCCGTCGAGATTGAGGTGGAGAAGGAGCTCGGCATGCGCGGGGCCGCCAAGGGCGAGCACGACAACCCGCGCGACGCCGTGTTGGCCTACGGGCTCGACAACTTCAGCCGCAAGTGCATCGCGTCGGTCTTCAAGTACACCGAGGAGTGGCGGCAGCTCACCGACCAGGTGGGCTTCTGGGTCGACATGGACGACGCCTACGTCACCTACCACCGCTCCTACGTGGAGAGCGTGTGGTGGGCGCTCAAGACCCTCTTCGACAAGGGCCTGCTGTACCAGGGCCTCAAGGTGGTGTGGTGGTGGCCTGAGGGCGGCACGGCGCTGTCGTCGGGCGAAGTGGGCGAGGGCTACCGCGACGTCAACGACCCCTCGGTGACGGTGCGGTTCCGGGTCGAGGGGGACCCTTCGGTCAGCTTCTTGGCCTGGACCACCACCCCCTGGACCCTGCCGAGCAACGTCGCGCTCGCGGTCCACCCCGAGCTCGACTACGCCTGGACCCGCCTCGACGACGGCGAGGTGGTCATCACCGCGGCGGCCCTCGCCCCCGACGGCGAGACCCTCAAGACCGCCAAGGGCGCCCAGCTGGTGGGCATGCGGTACCAGCGCATCTACGAGACGGGCGACCCCGAGGGCAAGGCCTTCGAGGTGGTCCCCGGCGAGCACGTCACCCTGGGCGCCGGCACCGGCATCGTGCACACCGCGCCAGCCTACGGCGAAGAGGACTACCAGGTGCGGCTCGACCAGGGCCTCGGCATCCTCGCGGTGGTCGGCCCCGACGGCAAGGTCACCGACGCCATGCCGCCTTGGGCGGCCGGCCTGCACTTCAAGGCTGCCGACAAGCCCATCATGCGCGACCTCGAGGAGCGCGGGCTGCTGTTCGAGCGCTCTCAGGTCAACCACAGCTATCCCTTCTCGCCGCGGTCGAAGGACGACCCGCTGATGCAGCTGGCCCGCCCTGGCTGGTTCATCCGCACCACCGCCTTCAAAGAGCAAGCGCTCGAGAACAACGCGGGCGTGAACTGGCTGCCCGAGCACATCCAAGACGGCCGCTTCGGCGACTTCCTTCGCAACAACGTCGATTGGGCGCTGTCTCGCGAGCGCTTCTGGGGCACCCCGTTGCCCATCTGGACCTGCCCCGACTGCGGACAGATGCGCTGCTTCGGATCGGTGGCCGAGCTCGAAGCGGCCGGCGCCACGGGCTTCGCCACCGGTGAAGACCCCGACCTTCAGGTTCACAAGCCCTGGATTGACCACGTCTCGCTGCCGTGCGGCCATGGCGGCTGCGGCGGCACCCTCGAGCGGGTCACCGAGGTCATCGACTGCTGGTTCGACTCGGGCTGCATGCCCTTCGCCCAGTGGGGCTTCCCACACCAGGGCCGAGACGCGTTCGCGCGGGCCTTCCCGGCGGACTTCATCAGCGAGGCCGTCGACCAGACCCGCGGCTGGTTCTACTCGCTGCTCATGATCAGCACGATGCTGTTCGACGACGAGACCTGTGAGGCTCACGGCCTCGCGCCCCGTGGCTTCCCCCGACCCTACAAGAACTGTGTCGTGCTCGGTCACGTCAGCGACATGGACGGCTTCAAGGAGTCCAAGTCCAAGGGCAACTACACCTCGCCTCAGCTGGTGCTCCGGGGCCGCATGCGGCTGCGGGTGAAGGCCGATGACACCTTGAAGCGCGGGCAGGCCGGGATGGTCAAGGCGGCGGTGCGGTCGATCGACCTCACCCGCGGCGAGACCTTGGGCCTGTCCAAGGACGAGCACGGCGAAGAGCGCCTGCAGGTGGGCCTCGCGACCCGCCCCAACCCGGGCAAGGAGACCCTGCTCCTGCATCCCGACGACATCGCCACCCTCGGGCTCGACGACGACGTCTGGGTGCACGCCCCCTGGCAGCCGCCCGGCGCCGACGCCTTCCGCTGGCTGGTCTACGCCTCGAACCCGCCGTGGACCAACACCCGCCTGAGCCTGCGGGCCATCCGCGAGGGCCAGCGCGAGTTCCACCTGCGGCTCGCCAACGTGATGAGCTTCTTCACGATCTACGCCACCATCAACGACTTCACCCCCGAGCCGGCCCGCCGGTCGGAGCACGTGCTCGACCGCTGGATCCGGGGTGAGCTCGCCGCCGTGGTGGCCGAGGTCACCGAGCAACTTGACCAGTACCGGATCTACGAGGCCGCGCGCGCCATCTCCGCCTTCGTCGAGGGCCTGAGCAACTGGTATGTGCGGCGGTCACGCGATCGGTTCTGGGGGGCGGGCGACGACACCACCGACGCCCTGAACACCCTGCATGCAGTGCTGCTCACCCTGTCGAAGGTCATCGCCCCCTTCGTGCCCTTCCTGGCGGACGCCCTGCACGGGCGCCTCGGGGGCGCGGGCGACAGCGTGCACCTCTGCGAGTGGCCCGCGCCCGCGGGCCTGTCCGCCGACCGCGACGACGCCTTGTCCGCCGACATGGCGCTCATCCGCGAGCTCGCCAGCCTGGGCCTCGCCGCCCGGGCGCGGGTGGGCGTGAAGGTGCGCCAGCCGCTGCGTGCAGCTGAGGTCATCCTCGCCGAGCCCGAGCGCGCAGACGCCCTGTCTCCGCTGCTGCCCTTGCTGCTCGACGAGCTCAACGTGCGCGAGGTGCGCTTCACCCAGCAGGCTGGCGACTTCGTGACCTTCGAGGTCAAGCCCAACTACAAGGCCCTCGGTCGTGAGCTCGGCAAGGAGATGAAGGTGCTGGCTGGCATCCTGCGGCAGGCCGAGCCGGCCGCGGTGCGCAACGGCGTGCTGGGCGACGGCTACACCGTCGAGCTGCCCTCCGGCCCTCGGGTGCTCACCGAGGCCGACGTGGTGGTGGGCGTTCAGCCTCGCGAGGCCTTCCAGGCGGCCGGCTCGCGGACGGCCGTGGTGGCGCTGCACGCCAACCTCGACGACGACCTCGTCGAAGAGGGGCTCGCCCGCGAGGTCATCAACCGGGTGCAGAGTCAGCGCAAGGAGCTCGACCTGAGCTACACCGATCGCATCTCGGTGACCTGTGGTGCCAGCCCCGCGCTCGCCCAGGCCATCGCGCGCTTCGCCGATCACATCCGCAAGGAGACGCTCGCGCTCGACCTCGCGGTCCACGCGCCCGCAGACGGGCGCGAGGCCGACGACATCGATGGTCACGCCCTGCAGCTGGACGTGCGACGGCTGGACGTCTGAGTGCCGCCGCAGGCGCCACGCAACAACCTCCCGCCGGACGTCGTGCGGGTGCTGTCCTTCCATGGCCTGGTCGAGGTGGTGGTGGGGGAGGACGACGCGATGGTGTCGGGTCGAGCCTCGGTGGCGCCCTTCGAAGACGTGCTGCAGCTGCTGGTGCCCACCGACTCCCCCGTCGAGCGGGCCCTGCTGCGCACCCCCGTCACGGCGGTCCAGGCCCGCGCGAAAGACGGCGAGTACAGCCTGCGACTCACCGGCCACGCCTGCGCCGGCCGCCCCCTCACCAGCCACCCGGAGCGGGGCTCGCTCGAGCCGTGGGTGGCCGACGGGGTGCGCTTGGCGAGCCTCTCCGTGGTCACCTTCGCGGCCCACACCTGCGAGCTGACGCGCAACGAGGCCGGCGGGCAGGCGGTGCGGTACCACGGCCCCACCCCGCTCGGGAAGACCGCCCAGAAGCCACACCAGACCTGGCTGCTGGCCTGCTTGGGGGGCGTCGCGCTGCCCTTCTTCGTGATGGCGCTGGTGCTGTCCTTCGGCTGGCTGGTCTATCAGGGGGAGGGCTACCGCTTTCGGCCGCTGGCGTGGGTCCTGTCGGCCGGCGCGGCCTTCGGCGCGGTGGGCGGCGTGCGCCTGATGACGCTGAGCTTGGCCTTTCACCGGTGGCGGGCGGGCCGCGCGCGCGAGGCCGACGCGCCGCTGCTCACCGAGGGTCTCATCGCCCCGGGCCAGGCCCGCACGGCCGGGATCGCCCTGCTGGGCCTCTGGGCGGCCTGTGTCGGCGCCATCGCGGCCATCTGGGGGGACGACCTCATGTGGTGGGCCGCCCTGTCGCACGGGGCGTGGCTGTGGGGCCCCGCGGTGGTGGCGCACCTGATGGCGGGCCAGCCGGAGTGAGGCCCGCGGGATACGGGCGAGCGTCCGAGACCCCGAGGCGCCTGTGACCGTCACCCTCCAGGGCAACAGCCCGGCCGCCCTCACTGCCGGCATCTTGCTGCTCAGCCGGGCGCGCAGCTTCGGGCACCGACTCGACGTCGAGATCGTCGGCGACCCCGGCGACCTCACGCCGGTCGAGGGGCCCGCCATCGTCTACAGCGCGGTCCTCGCGAGCTGCGGCATCGGGCGCAAGCTCGGCTCGGGCGCGCTCGTCATCATCCCGGGGCCGTCGGCCGCGCCCCTCGCGGCGTCGCTGAGTGACGGCGGCGAGGGGCGGTGGTTCTCCATCGATCGCAGCGGATCGGGCGGGCACCCGTGCACCCAGGCCTTCGTGCGGATGTGTCGCGACCGCGACCTCGAGACCCGCGACCTCGCGCGGCGGCTGCGGCGCGCGCTCTCGGCCTTGGGGAGCGCCGCCGAGCCGGCCGTGCTCGACCTGCTCTTCGGCGCGCCGGCGCCGCCCCTCGTGCGGGTCGCGCTCGCGCTGCGGGCCGGCCGGGCCATCTCCGGCTCCACGACCGGCGGCCTCACCCGCTACCTCGCCCAAGACGTCACCGACCTGCCCGACCCCCTCGCCGCCGACCTCGATCGCGCGGGGCTCGACGCCGCCTGTGCGGACGGTCGGGGGGCCGCGGTGCTCGAGCGGCTCGCGGTGCGGCTGCACGATCCGGTCGAGGAGTGGCTCGAAGACGCGCGCGCGTCTGCCGCCCGCGACCCTGCGTACGGCGATCTCGCCGCCCACCTAGTGGGGCTGGGGAGCCACGTGGGCACCCTGCCCGCCAACGCCATGCTCCCGCCGCTCGACGCGCCGGCCGACGGCATCGCGGTGGGGCTCGCCGCCGCGCTCGGCGCCACCGACGGGCCCGCCGACGCCAACCGCACCCTCCAAGAGACCTTCCGCTTCCTGGGCGGCCGCTTCACCCCCACCGCGAAGCACGCCCTGCCGGTCGAGTCGAGCGAGCCGCCAGAGGGCCGGCTGGCACGGTGGGGCTGGTTCTGCGCCTCGACTCGGTCCGCCGCGGCGGCGGCCGACACCCTCTGGCGCCGCGTGGTGGATCCAGACCAGTAGGCGGTCACGGGCAGTTGGGCGGGGCCGGGCCCTTGACAGGGGGCCCCCGGAAAGGGATTCCTTGACGGTATCGTCTGGGCTCGTCCGCGCGCCCGACACCTGATCTTGGAAGCATCGTTGAGCGAACACGACACCACGCGGGGTGGTCGGCCTTCGGGCGACCCCGGCGGCGGGGTCAGCTCGAATGGACCCCGCTCGCACGCATCGGGCGCCCCCCGCGCCCCCCGCGCCGACCCAGGCCGCGACAGCACCCCGAACGCATCTCGACATCGCCGCCGCCGCCGCAATTCTCGGCAGCGTGGCGGCCCTCCCGACATCCTGTACCACGCCACCAGCACCCGCCGGGTGGAGCGCGTGGTCAGCCGCGGCTCGCTCGAGGTCCGGGGCGGCCGTCCGGTCTTCCTGTCTCGGCTCGAGTCGCAGGCCTGGCATGTGGCGCACCGTCAGTGCGACGATCCGGTCGTGCTCTACGTGGACGCCTCCCGGGCGCGGCGAGACGGCTGCCGCTTCGAGCGCAACCACCAGGGGCTCTGGCAGGTCGACGCCATCCCGGTGCGTCACGTGCTCAACCTGCGGGCCGGCTTCGCAGAGCAGGTCTCGGCCGGCGGAATCCCCGTCTGGGCCGGCCCAGACGGCCCCGAGCTGGCCCTCATCCAGGTGGAGCGGCGCAGCGGCACCACGTGGGAGGTCGCCAAGGGCAAGCTCGAGCCCGGCGAGAGCCCACAGTCTGCCGGCGTCCGCGAGGTGCGCGAGGAGATGGGCTGCCCCCTCGACCTCGACCCCTTCCACGACCTCGGCTTCGTCCGGTACGGCTTCCAGACCCCCGACGGCTCGCCGCGCCTGAAGACGCTGCACATGTTCTTGATGCACACCCCAGAGCGGCGCACCGACTTCTCCCCCTCCACGCGCGAGGGCGTCCTCGCGGTCGACTGGTTCACACCAGAGGCGGCCTGCCGCGCGGTCACGCATCGAAGCCTGCGCCCGCTCATGGGCACGGTGGCGCGGGTGCTGCAGGAACAGATGG
>JBDQIL010000075.1:0-9383 GCA_040264415.1 Myxococcota bacterium | reverse complement strand
TCGACCCGATCGGCGGCGACCAACGCAAAGCCCAGGTTGTTGCGGGTCTGCAGGGGGGAGGCGTCGAGCTGCAGCGACCGCCGCAGGGCGTCGACGGCCTCGCCCGACATCGAGGCGCGGGTGGCCCAAGGCACCGTGCCGCCCGAGCTCTACTTCCGGCTCGCCGTGTTGGTGGTGCGTCTGAAGCCGCTGCGCGAGCGCCCCGCCGACATCGGGCCGCTGCTGCAGCACTTCGTGAGCCTGCACGGGAGGGTCTTCGAGAGGCACCCCGCGCCCCCCTCCCCCCACCAGGTGCGCGCGCTCGAGGCGCACGACTGGCCCGGCAACACCCGCGAGCTGGCCAACCTGGCTGAGCGCGCGGTCGTGCTCGGGCGGAGCGCCTTCGACCGCACGCGCGGCGACGGCCGCCGCAGCGGGCCGGGAGCGGTCCCGGCTCTCGCCGAGGGCTTCAACCTGTCCGAGCACCTCGAGGAGGTCGAGCGCGCCCTGCTGCTCAAGGCCATCGAGGAGACGGGTGGAGACCGCACCGCCATGAGCCGGCTGCTGGGGCTCGAGCGCAACACGCTCCGATACAAGCTCAACAAGTACGACTTGCTGCGGCTCACGTGAACGAGCCCGCTCCTCCGACGCCGCCGGGGCTCTCCACCGAGGACGCGCGCGCGGCCCTGCGTCGGGGCATCGCCACGGCCGTCATCGGGCTGGTCGCCCTCGCGTTGGCGGTCGCTGTGGTGGCGCAGAGCCCCCTGGGTGCTGACGCCGTGGCCGACCTCGTGGCCCGGAGCAGCCTGCCCCACCTCGCCGCAGCCTGGGCCATCATGTCCTCGGCCTTCGTGTTCATGGCCTTCCGGTGGCGGGTGCTCATGCCGGTCGGCCATCGGCCGCCCATCCCCGGCCTGACCGCCATCTTGTCGGCGGGATTGCTGCTCAACTACGCGGTCCCGGGCCCGGTGGGCGAGCTGGGGGCGGCCTGGTTCGCCCACCGCCGCTACGGCGTCCCGCTGCCCGGAGCGCTGGCCAGCGGTGTCACCGCGCGGGCGCTCGGGCTCGCCACCTCGGCGGTGATGGCGGCGCTCATCTGGGCGTGCTTCGATCTGCCGGTCCCCCCTGGCTACGAGTCCATCGTGGGGGTGGCCGCGGCGGTGATCGGCTCGGCGGGGCTGGGCTTGGCCGCCGTGGCTGCGCGGCCGAGATTCTGGCAGCGCCTCATCGAGCGGGTGTTGGGTCGGCTGTCGGGGCCCTCGCGGCTGGGGCGCATGGCCGAACGCCTCACCCACGGCGTGGGAGCCCTCACCCTGAGCTTCGCGGACGTGATCCATCGCGGCGGCTGGGCCTGGCTCAAAGCGACCGCCTGGGCGGCGGCCGGCCACACGGCGGTGATCGGCTCGATCCTGATCGCGGTGGAGGGCCTCGGCGCCGACGCGTCGATGGCGGGGATGGCCTTCACCTACGCGACCACCACCGCCGGGGCCGTGGCGCTCTTCGCGCTCCCCGGGTCCCAGCTCGGCTGGGACGCCTTGTTCGTGGCCCTGTTGGTGGGCACGACCGGGCTCCCGCTGGGCGATGCGGTGGCCATCGCCGCCCTGGTTCGCGCCCAGCAGCTCTCGATGATGGGGCTGGGCGGCGTCGCCGTGGCCTGGCTGGTGCCTGGCGCGTTGCGTGGGTCCGCCTCCGCCTGAGCGCAGGTCTCGGGCTGTCATGGCTCTCCCCCGGACCGGCGTCGGCCTTTCAATCGGGGGGGGCGTGGAATACGATGGGGCGACTGTACGAGGTGAGCATGCCCCCGACTCATCACCGACCCGCTGGCTCCAGGCGAGGAAACTACGCGATGCTGGTCGGCGTCAGCTTCTCGGTGCTGCTCGGCTTCGCGGCGTTGGCCATCGACTCCTCCTACGTCAACCTCGCCAGCGTTCAGGCCCAGGCCGCCGCCGATGCGGGCGCCCACGCAGCGGTCGTCGAGCTCCGGCAGTCCGGTGACGTCGACCAGGCCCGCGTCGCGGCCGAGGCGATGATCAACGCCAACAACTTGATGGGCGCCGCCGCCCTGGTCGACGCGGGCGAAGACCTTCAATTCGGCGGCTGGGACTTCTCCTCCCACAGCTTCGACGACACCGCCAGCTACATCAACGCCGTGCGCTTCAACGTCCGCAAGACCGCCGACTCTCCGAATGGCGCGATCGACACGCGGATGGTCCGCATGTTCGGGGTCGCCTACAACGAGGCGCAGGCCAACGCGCCGTCCACCGCGGCGCTCCGCTTCCGCGAGATCCTCATCGTCCCAGACCTGACGGGCTCGTTCCGCGAAGAGATGGGGTTGGCCCGCGCCGCCGACCTCGCCTTCCTCGATGCGATCTACAACAACGCCAACCCCGGCGACCGCATCGGCATGGTCACCTTTGTGGGAGACGCTGAGACCTGGACCAACCTCGCCTTCGTCGACACCGACTACGCCAGCATCCGCACCCAGTGGGAGGCGCTGGACTGGTGCAACCGAAACTACTGGCCCTGGGATGCGTACAGCCCGCCGACCTTCCATGACGCGCCGCACATGACCGACTGCAACCTTGGTCAGACCGGCACCTACAGCTACTACGACTCCGGCACCAACCAGGGCTCGGGCCTCAGCGAGGCCCTCGACGTCTTCTTCAACAGCGGCTCCGACGTCTACGCGTTGAAGACCATCGTGCTGGTGTCCGACGGGAAGCCGCAGTGCATCCCCTCGTCGAGCACCTGCGACGCCGCGGTCGCCTTCGAGGGGCTGGTCGCGGCCGACGCCGCAGCCGACGAGAACGTCTCCATCTACAGCGTGTCGTTCAACGACACCTATGACGCCACCCAGTCGGCCTACATGGAGTCGCTCACCCGGGGGTATGGCCGCTTCTATGAGACGCCCGACGCCAGCGAGCTCGAGCTGATCCTGTCCGAGATCGCGGCGTCGATCCCTGTGGCGTTGGTAGAATGACCCCATGACCCGTCGCCGTGGCTCCAACACCGTCGAGTTCGCGCTCATCCTCCCCGTCTTCCTGGCGCTGGTGGGTGTGATCTTCGAGTACGGTTTCTACTTCTTCATGCGGAGCGTGGTCTCGCAGTCGGTCCGAGATGGCTGTCGCTCAGGCGCGGTCATCCCCCCCAGCGAGACGCCAGATCCCGCCTCCACGGCAGAAGACAACATCGCCTCCCAGATGCAGGCCTACAGCTTCATGGGTGCGGACTGCGCAGCGGGCGACGACGACCGGTGCGACATCCAGACTCAGTTCTCGGGGTCGAGCCCGTCCGAGGTGCTGGTGTGCACGATGGAGATCGGCTTCGGCGGCATCACGGGCGCGGTTCCGGTGCCCGACAGCATCTCCTACTCGTCGATGGTGCTGCTCGAGGTGCAGCGGTGATGCGCCACGCCCGCCGAGGCAACGCCGCAGTCGAGTTCGCGCTCACGCTGCCGCTGCTGCTCGCCATCGTGTCGGCCATCCTCGACTACGGCTGGTACCTGACCCAGTCCGGCAACGTGATGCAGGCGGTCCGCGAGGGCGCGCGCATGGGGGCGACCGTCGATCAAGACGACGGGCCCGACGCCGAGGCCATCGACCACGCCACGGCGTCGCTGCGGGCGCTGGGGGTGCCCTGCGACTCCGCGTCGGCCTGCAATGTCGAGGCGACCGTCCTCACCGTGGGCGGCCTCGACGCCATCACCGTCAGCGCAGAGATCAGCTACGAGCCGCTGATGGGCATCGTGCCCACCCCGGCCTTGCTGCAGGGAAGCATGACGATGGCCCTCGAAGACCAGAGCTCCTGAGGCGGTGGGCGGGGTGTCCCCTCTGACACGGGGCCTCGCCTGCATTAGTCTCGCCCCGTCCGGGAACCCTTGCCGCATGCAGGGGGTCTCATCCCCGCGCGGCCGACGCCGCGCGCTCTGGAGGCTGAAGATGAAGGCACCGTTGGTCCCCCTGCTGCTCTCGCTGTTGTTGGCCTGTGGCCCGAAGACGGCGCCCGAGGCGCCCGCTGCGGTCGCCGCGCCTGTCGCCCCCGTCGCGCCGGTGGTCGAGGCCCCCGAGCCCGAACCCGAGCCCGAGCCCGAGGCACCGCCGGCCCCCATCATCAACGCCGACCTGCAGGTGAAGCTCACCCGCGCCAACGGCAGCACCGTGTCGGGCCACTTGGTCCGCATCGAGCGCAGCGACGACTGGTTCGGCGAAGAGGGTTGGGTCACCGACAAGGCTGAGCTCAAGTTCAACGGAGAGGGCACAGGCGAGTACCGCAAGATCACCTGGCCCGAGGTCAGCGTGGTGACCGTCAAGCCCGGCGGCGTGCCCGCCGACGTCGATTGCGTCTACGACAGCAACTACACGCCGTGGATGTACGACTGCACCCTCAAGATTCCCTCGACGGTCAAGACGAAGGACGGCAAGTCCTACACGGTGGACTCCCGCCAGAAGTGGCGCTTCGTCTTCGAGGACGGCCAAGAGGTCGAGTTCTGGCTCAAGAAGCACCCTGCCCGCGAGCAGGACGAGAATCGCGTCGACCTCGATACGGTGAACCCCGAGAACTACGACCTGTACTCGAAGCTGCAGCAGCGCCTGAGGGCGGAGCGCACCGGCGACATCGTGGTCAAGGTCGAGGTGCAGTAGCGTCTCGCAGCCGGTCGGTTGGGGGACCGCTCAGCGGTCTCCCAGCTCGGCCAGCCGGGCCCCGAGCGTGCGCGCGACGGGGTCGAGCAGATCGAGGTGCTCGCGGCGAAAGCCTTGGTCGTTGGCCGGGTTGAGCAGCTCGATGCAGCCCCAGGTGTGGCCCGCCAGGATCACCGGGACGCAGAGGATCGACCGCGTGTCGTAGCCGGTGGTGCGATCCATCTCGCGGTAGAAGCGCTGGTCGGCTGCGGGGTTGTTGACGATGAGCCCGAGCCGGCGGCTGGTGCTGAACGAGGCGATGCCCTTGCCGGCTGGCAGGGTCACGCCCGCGAGCTTGTGCGATGACGGGCCCGTGGCCGAGACGAACCGCAGGGCGCCGTCTTCGTCGGTCTGCAGGGCGGCGCTGCTCTCGCAGGGCACGAGGGCGTTGCCGGCCGTGAGCGCGGCCTCCCATGCGATGGCCGCCGCGGGGGCGCTGCGGATGCGCGCGAGCAGGCTGCGGGTGGTGGCCATCGACGGGTCGAGGGGGGTGAGCGCGTCGGCGCCCAGCTGCGGGAGCGACTCGGGCGCGACCTCGACGCTGCCGGTGTCCGGCTCGTAGGCCAGGATCTCGGTCTCTTCATCGAGGTCGTCGGGGTCGGGGGAGGCGAACACCGAGGTGGGCTCGAGGTCGGGTGAGGACGCGTCCTCGTCGGTCGGCGCGTCCTCGTCGGTCGGCTGAACGACGTAGCCGCTGCCCGTGCGGGCATTGCGGGCGATGACGGTGCCGTTGGGCAGCACCTCGCAGGCGAGCCGATCGAGGCCGTCCACCACGCCCAGCTGGTCGAGGCCGATGCCCAGCGCCGTCAGCCAGTTGCCGGCGTCTACCATCGCGTGGTCGCCGCCGCGCATGCTTACCCGGAACCGCCGCACGGACCCTCCTGCGCATCCGGAGGGTAACGCACCCTCCGGATGCTGGCCGGGAGCGTTAGGACCGGCGGCATGGCCGATGCCCCCCCCACCCCCGCTCGTGCGCCGAATCTGGTCGATCGCTTCGTGCGGTGGGCCGTCGGTGCGGCCGTCTTCGGGGCGCTGCTCTACCTGGGCGGGAGCGTTTGGGCGGGCTTCGACGACATGCGCGCGGCCTTCGTGGCCTTCGACTGGCGGTTGATCCCCCTGTTGGTGGTGTTGACGCTCACCAACTACGGTCTGCGTTTCTTGAAGTGGCACTACTTCCTGGGTCGCCTGAAGGTGCCCATGCCCTTCATCGAAGACCTCTGGAACTTCCTCGCCGGTCTGGCGATGGTCATCTCTCCCGGGAAGGCGGGTGAGCTGCTCAAGCCGTATGTGGTGCGCGCGCGCACCGGCACGCCGATGGCCACCACCATCCCGGCGCTGGTCTCCGAGCGCCTGACCGACGCCATCGCCATGCTCGCCTTGGCGGGCATCAGCGTCACGACCTATGCCGCCGACAAGGTGGTCTACGTGGTCGCGCCGCTGGTGCTGGTGGCGGTCGGCCTCGCGGTCTTGGCCCACGAGGGGCTCACCCTCGCTGCGCTGCGCCTGACGGGGCGGCTGCCGATGATCGGGCGCGTCGTGCCCAAGCTCGAGGAGATGGTGCGCGCGACCCGCATCTGCCTCGCGCCAGTGCCCTTCGCCGTGAGCATCGCGCTCAGCTTCGGCGCCTGGTTCGCCGAGTGTGTGGCCTACTGGCTGGTGCTGCGCGGGCTCGATCTGGCGGCCAGCCTCGACGTCAGCGTCTTCATCTACGCCGCCGCCACGGTCATCGGCGCGCCGGCTCCCGGGGGCCTCGGCGTCTCCGACGGCGCCCTGGCGGTCTTCGCGAGCACCCTGGTGGGTGCGCCCCAGGGCCTCGCGGTCGCGAGCGCGCTGATCGCGCGGGTGGTGACCCTGTGGTTGGGCGTGGGCGTGGGCGCCGTGGCGCTGGTGCGGGTCTCTCGGATGCTGGGTGGCGCCATCGACCTCGACGATCGCGCAGACGACGTCCCCCCCGCGGGCTGAACCGGCGTGACCTCTCTCTCTACCCGCGTGGCCGACGCGTTCGAGGCGATGGGCCGGTGGCAGGTGCGGCGTCGCGGCGTCGCGCTGCTGTTGCTCAGCCTCGTGACCGCGCTCGCGGCGGTGGCCGGCGGCCTCCGGGTCGCGCGCGACGGCATGCCCCTCGACTTCACCCCCCAGGCCGTCTTCATGGATGGCGGCCCCGAGGTGCTCCGGGTCCAGCAGGTCGCCCAGGTCTTTGGCCGCGACGACAACGATCTCGTGTTGCTCGTCCGCGGGCCGCTCGCGACGCCCGAGGGGGTGGCGACCCTGCGGGCCCTTCACCAGACCCTCGCCCAACATCCCCGGGTGGAGCGGGTCGACAGCCTGGTCAACGCCACCACGCTCCAGTCCCAGGGCGGCGCGCTGGTGGTCACGGTCCCCCTCGACGACCTCTCGCCTGCCGAGGCCCTGGCTCACGCGTCGGCCGACCCGGTGCTCTCCGGCTTGCTCGTCTCGGTCGATGGCGACACAACGGCTGTGCGGGCGCGCCTCGACCGTGACCTCGACCGAGTGGCCGACCTGTCTCCAGTGGTGTGGGAGCTCGTGGCGGCGGCCCAGGCGCTCGACCGTCCCGACAGCATGCAGATCGTGCCCACCGGCGTGCCGTACGTGCGCGCCGAGGTGGTGCAGCTCATGTGGGAGAGCCAGTTCACCTACCTCCCCATCGTGGCGGGGCTGTTCGCCATCACCATCTGCCTGCTGTTTCGGCGGGTGCTGCTGGGCCTCGCCCCGCTGGTGACCGTGCTCATCGCCGATGTGTGGGCGATGGGTGCGCTCATCGGCGGGGGACAGGTGCTCAACATCCTGAGCATCCTGGTGCCCACGCTGGTCTTGGTCATCGGAGTCGCGGACGGGATCCACATCGTCGCCCGCTACATCGAAGAGCTCGAGGTCGATGGTGACCGCGAGGCGGCCATGGGGCGCGCGCTGCGGGCGATGGCGCTGCCGTGCTTCCTCACCACCTTCACCACGGCCGCGGGCTTCCTCAGCCTGTTGGTGGCCGACACGGCGGTGATGCGCGGCTTCGGCGTGCAGGCGTCGGTGGCGATGGCGGTGACCTTCGCCGCGGTGATCTTCGTGCTGCCCACCCTGTTGGCCTGGATCCCCGTGCGCCGGCTGGGGTCCGCTCGCCACAGCGCTGGTCAGGTGGAGCAGCGGTTGCTCGCTGGGCTCGACGGTCTGGTTCGGCGCCGGCCTGGCCTGGTGTTGGCCGGGTGCGCGGCCACGGTGGCCCTCGCCCTCGCCGCAGGCTCGGGGGTGCGCACCAATTCGCGCCTGCTGGAGATGTACAGCGACGGCATGGACACCTGGGCGGCGGTGCACCTTGCCGAAGCCGAGCTGTCCGGGGTGATACCGGTCTATCTCTACGTCGAGGCGCCCGAGGCGGATGGGCTGCTCGACCCCGCGGTGCTCGCGGCGATGGGCGCGGTGGAGGCGCGCCTGCAGCGCCACGACGCGGTGCTGTGGACCACCTCGCTGTCGGCGCAGGTGCGGCGCCTGCATGGCCTCCTCACCGACGAGACGGGGCTCCCCGACACCACCGCGGCTGTCTCCCAAGAGCTGTTGCTGGCCGAGATGGCCGGCGGCGAGCTGCTCGACGGGCTCGTCGACGAGGACCGCCGCCGTGGCCGCGTGATGGTGCTGATGGCCGACGCGGGGGGGCAGGTCTACATCGACCTGCAGACGGACGTGCAGGCCTTCGCCGAGGCGACCCTCGACCCCCTCGGGGTGGACTGGGCGCTCACGGGTGACGGCTTCCTGGCGGCCAGCGGCGTCGACCGCCTCATCCAGGACCTGCTGAGCAGCCTGGCGCTGGTCTTCGTGGTGATCTTCGCGGTCTTCTTGCTGCTCCTGCGCGACCTCAAGCTCGCGGTGGTGGCGCTGGTGCCGAACTTCGTGCCGCTGGTCTTCACCCTGGCGACGCTCGGGCTGATGGGCGCCGATCTACAGACCTCCAACATCGTGTCGTTCACGGTCGCGGTGGGGCTCGCGGTCGACGACACCATCCACTTCATCGTCCGCTACCGGCAGGAGCGCGTGGCTGGGCGCGACACCGCAGAGGCGATGACGGCCACCTTCCGGGGCGCGGGGCACGCCATCCTGCTCACCAGCCTGCTGCTGGTCATCGGCTTCTCGGTGCTGGCGACCAGCGTGCTCACGAGCACGCGGCACTTCGGCATCCTGGCTGCGGTCACCATGTCGGCGGCGCTGATGGCCGACTTGCTGCTGCTGCCCGCGCTCCTGCACCGCATCGACGGTCAGCGGTCGCGGTAGCCCAGGGCCTCGAGGGCCGCCTGCTCTTCCTGGTCGGCCTTGCTGTCGCTCGGCTGGTCGTAGCCGCTGTAGTCGCGCGCGGAGCGGTCGGTGGTCACGGTGTCGATGGCGTGCACCAGCGCCGGCGGGGCGTCGTCGGCCCGCAGGGGGACCGCCTCGGCGCGGTCGAGCTCGCGGTCGTACAGGGCACGCTCCACGCCGTCGGAGAGCCGCCGCTGGATCAAGGTGTGGGTTGCGCTGCGCGCAGAGAAGCTCTTTCCGCCCGGGCCGCGGGGGGCGCACCGCAGCACTGGCGCGCCCTTGCAGTGGCTGCTCTCTCCCGTGAGCACGGCGTGGCCCGTGAAGCTCGGATCGCGGAGGCTGCGGCCGTCGAGCCCGGTGGGCGCGTCGCCAGACTGCAGGTGCAGCACGGTCGGTGCGACGTCTGCGAGGCCCACCAGCCCCTCGACC
>JBDQIL010000074.1:0-9384 GCA_040264415.1 Myxococcota bacterium | reverse complement strand
GTACTGCCACATGTGCTTGGACTGACCGGGCGTCGTCAGGTCGAAGACCTCGTCTGCGGTGCGCACCTGGAGGTGTCCGCCCAGCTGGATGAGCGCCGCCTTGACGTCGGCCAGCCGGACGTCCATCGACCCATCGGACAGCCGCAGCCGGTCCCAGGTGAGCTGCAGGGCGCCCGCGCCCAGCGGCCGGGCGGTGCGCACGCCGCGTTCGACCATGGCGACCCGGGCGTCGGGGCACTCCAGCAGCACGCCGTCTCGCTCGAAGCGCGCGGCGTCCGCGACCGGCTCGTCGCCGAAGTGGGCCAGCACGGCGTGGTACGCGGCGTCTACGTTCGTGTCGTCGACCCCCTCCCGCTCGCTGTGCAGCCGGCACGACAGGTCGAGTCGCCAGCGGGCGCCGCAGCTGGTGCAGGCCACCGCATCCGAGGCGCCGCGGACCCGCTGGATGCCCGACAGCGAGAAGCATCGGGGGCACGCCCACATGAAGTCGGGCAAGCCCGACGCCAGCCGGAACCCCCACGACAGGCGCGGCGCGGACACGGCCTCGGGCCGCACCTCGATCCGGCGGATGATGTCGGCGGTTATCTCTTCGGCGCTGAGGTCTTCGGCGTAGGTGTGGGGCTCGGTGAACTCGAGCTGGACCGACATCAGGCGGGGGTAGGTGGCCCAGCGCGGCCACTGCAGGTGGCCGGTGCGGAAGCGCCCGAACGACACCGGCACCCCGGGCCGCTTCGCCAGCCGGCCGATGCCGACGCCGACCGGGTTCATGCGGCCGGTCCAGCTGCGGTTGCCCTCGGGGAAGATGAGCACGGCGGCGCCCTGGTCGATGCGGCGGCTGATCTCGGCCATGGCGTCGCGGTCCTTCATGCCTTTGGCGAACGGGATGACACTCAGCCAGGGGACAGCGCGCCCAGCACCTGGATGCGCAGCGCGGCGTCGGTGCCCACACCGTGCAGCCGCCGCAGCGACGCCCAGTAGACGTAGACCGGATCGAACAGGTTGACGTGGTTGACCACCATCAGGGTGGCCTGGCCCTTCGGGACGTGGCGCCGCCCGCGCACGCTCAGGCGCCCGAACGGGATGATGCTCACCGCGACGACGGACCAGGCGAAGGCCCTCATGAGCTGGCGGCCGAGGCGGGTGGTGTTCATCGCTGTTCCCGGGGAGACGCGGGAGGTGCCTGGCGCAAGATCTCGCCGCGGTGGGTACGGTAGCCGCCCTCGTCCCGCTCGCCCATGTGGGGGGGCGACCCACAGCACGTCGCCGGTGGGCAGGTCCCACGCCAGCAGGGCCCCGCAGACGCCCAGGCGGGGTTGGATCCCGATGATGGCTCGCCCGTCGAGCGAGGCGGTCACGGTGATCCGGCGGACCCGGCGCCCGCCCTCGACGGGGGCCAGCGCCCGGTCCCGGAGCGGTGCTCCGCCCGGGGCAACCGCGCCCCCTGCGCCCGGGCCGCGAGCGTGTAGGGTGAGCGGGCAACCCCGGGCTCGGAGGCCCCATGCTCCCCTTGTTTCTGGCTGCATCCCTGACCCTCGCGCAGGCCGGCTGGGAAGAGACCGCCCGCGACAACGGCTGCGTCTTCTACAAGGCCACCACCACCGAGGCCGACGGGGTGCAGCCGGTCCGCGCGACCTGCGACTGGCCCATCAAGCCCAAGACCCTGCACCGCCTGCTCGACAAGGTCGAGGACCACGATCTGTACTTCTCGGGGATCACCAAGTGCAACCTCATCGGCCACGAGGGCGCCGTCGCCCGCACCTGGCAGCTGCACGAGACCCCCGGGATGTCGGCCCGCGAGGTGGTGCTCGACATGGAGACCACCGTGATCGACGGCGGCTGGCGCTTCGCCTGGACCAAGGCCGCCGACCAGTCCCACAACACCGGTGGCGGGGTCGAGATCGAGCTGAACACCGGCATGTGGGAGGTCACCGACAACGGCCAGGGCGGCAGCAAGGTGGTCTACGAGCTGCGCTACAAGCCGGGCGGCAACGTGCCTGGGTTCATGGTGCGGTGGTTCCAGGGCAGCGGCATGCAGTCGCTCATCGGCGAGCTGCGCACCTACGCCAAGGCGAACCCGGGCTGACCGGCGGCGCCCGTGAAGGGGCGGCAGGGCAGCCGCCGCGCCCGCCCTCGCGAGGGGGCGGACCCGGCGCTCGGCGTTTCGCCCTGTGGGGCGCTCCAGACCGCGCTCCGCGCGCCTACTGGGCGGTGAGCAACACGGTGATCTGGCCGTCGTCGCCGAGGGTGAACAGCAGGGTCATCGTCTCGCTGCCGCCCGTGGAGCAGGCGTACTCGGAGCCGGCGTCCGCCGGGTAGTCACTGTCCGTGCTCAGCGTGGCGGTGATGGTGTCGTCGCTGTTGACCTGCCCCCAGACGCCACCACCGGGCACCTCGAAGTCGAAGCGGCTCTTCGAGCCGGTGATGGCGAAGGTCGTGGTGGTCCCATCCGACAGGTCGGCCTCCCAGTCACCCGGCAAGTCGTCGTCGCAGTCTGCAGCGGCGTCGCACCGAACCACGACCGCGGTGTTGGCGGTCGTCAGCGGGCCCGTGCCGCCGTCAACCACGCACGCGAGGCCTGCGGGTGCGGACTGCACCACGGCAGACACCACGTCGCCGTCGCCAAAGGCGCCGGCCATGAACACCAGATCGCTCCCGGTGGCGCTGCCGGACAGGGTGAGCGACTCGACCGTGGGCGAGCCAGTGGCCGGCGTCACGGTGACCTCGACCTCGACCTGCTCACCCGCAGCCAGCTCGGCCGAGTGCGCGGCGACCTGCACCGCGCTGCGGCTCCGCTCGAGGAAGACGCGGTTGCTCAGCGCCATGCAGGCGGCGTGCTGCTCGTCGGTCGTGCTGGTGACCGCGCCGCCGGGGTTGAGGCAGTGCAGGCGCCAGCTCGGGTAGTACCAGGAGCGCGACGCGCCGATGTAGTTCCAGCCACCCGCCGACCCGATGGAGTGCTGCTGGCCCGCCACGGTCCGGTAGCTGGGGTTGGCGTCGACCCACGAGACCAGATCGGCGCCGGTGTAGCAGGGGCATGACCCCGCCGCGAGGTTGGCCGCGCTGTAGACGCTGAACGCCAGGATGTCGAAGGACAGCACGCCGCCGCTGACCTGGACGGCGCCCTCCGGGTACCAGTCGGAGGAGCCCTCGTCTGGGAGCCGCCAGAGCACCAGGTCGTCATCTGACAGCAGCGTGGGCATGGACACCGTGACGGGCTCGCTGAACTGGAGCCCGTGCGGTTGGAGCACGAGGGCCGGTTGGTCGCCGCCGCCTGTGGGGACCGACGCGAGGCCGAGCTCGGCCAGGTCGGCGGCCCAGGTGACCGTGATGTCGACATCTTCGTCGAGAACGCCGGCGGGGATCTCCACGGCCACCCCATTGTCGAGCTCGATGGTGCCGCCGTCTGCGCCGACGGTCCCCGAGCCGGTGACGGGGTCGTCCGTGCCGTCCGTGCCGTCCGTGCCGTCCGTGCCGTCCGTGCCGTCCGTGCCGTCCGTGCCGTCCGTGCCGTCTGCGCCGTCTGCGCCGTCTGCGCCGTCGGTGGGCTCGGTGGGGGACGACTGGTCGTCGGGGTCCTTGTCGCCGCAGGCGGTGAACAGGGCGAGGACGAGGAGGGGGGTGAGGGCGCGGTGGACCATGATCTGGGCTCCATGCGGGGGACGGACGCAGGCTACTGCCGCGCCCTTTCGCCCGCCACGGCCGACCCCTCCGCGATTGCCGACTCCTGCGATGGCGCAGGTCCTGGGCCTCCGGCGTGGGTCTGCCCCGGTGAACGTCGCGGGGGGGCGGTGGCGGCGGAGCCGGTCGGCCCGCGCCGCCGGTCGTGCCCCTCAGAACGCGTCGGGACCCACGTCGAACCAGTAGTCGTCTTCGATCTCCAGCGGCACCAAGAAGCCGCTGGGGGCGAGCGTCTCCCAAGCGTCTTCGGCCTCGTCGAGCGACAGGTCCCAGGCGTTGTCGTCCCACCACACCTCGCGCTCGAGGTTGGTGTCGGCGGCCAGCGCCATCACGTCGAGGTTGTTCTGCGCGTCGTCGCTCAGCCAGGCCGACCACTCCGGGCCGACCAGGTTGGTGAAGATGCGGTCGCGGGCCGAGGTGGCGAAGGCGTCGTCGAGCACCGAGACGTTCAGCTCACCCTCGTATTTGTAGCCGCGGTTGTTGAAGTTGCACGACCCCACCGACAGGTAGCGATCGTCTACGAGCCGCAGCTTGGAGTGGGTGGAGATGGGCTCGGCGGCCAGCCAGGCCTCGTCGTAGAGCCAGCCCTCTTCGAGCACCAGGGCCCACGACCGGAGCTGGAGCAGCAGGTAGCGGTCGCCGTAGTCGGCGCGGAAGGTCGAGTCGGCGAGGTAGGTGTACTTCGACCCGCCGTCCCACCCGCTCACGGGCATGGTGACCACGATGAGCACGAGGTCGGGGTCGGCGTCCATGGCCTCGGCGATGGCCGCCTCCATCAGCGGGCTGCGGAAGTACTGGTCTTCGACGAAGATGTAGTCCCGGGCCTGCGCCAGCGCCTTGGCGTGGGTCTCGAGGATGGACTGGTCGGCCCAGGGCTCGGGCATGGTGGCCACCACCTGGGTGAGCACGCCGCCCGAGGGCTCGGCCGGGGCCGGGTCGAGGGAGAAGGGCGTGCCGTGCTCGGCGTACTGGTCGCCGTCGGCCAGCGCGGCCTCCCAGCGCTCCCAGAAGACCGCCTCGACGTCGCGCACGGCGGGACCCTCGATGCGCACGCCGTAGTCTTTTCGCGGCGCGAAGTCGGGGTAGTCGGCGCCCGACCAGACGTCTTCGCGGTCGTCTTGATCGGCGTCGATCGCCATGCGGTCGGGATCGAAGACCAGGTGGTCGGACCGGTCCCAGTCGGCGCCCTTGGTGTTCATGCCCGACACGAAGGCCACGTCGCCGTCGATCACCACGAACTTCTGGTGCCAGCTGGCGACCTGCAGCTCGAGGTCGACCGGCGCGGGCGGCCCCAGGTCGGGGTCGAAGTCGCGGTCGCGGTATCGGGGGTTGGCGGCGACCCGCTCGGTGAAGCTCCCCGACGCTGGGGTCACCTCGACCGTGCCGTAGACGTCGACCTCGGTGGCGTTGCCTTGCAGGATGACCTCGAAGTCGTCTCCGCCCGCGGCGGCCCGGCTGCGCAGCTCGATGTCGGTGTTGATGTACTCCGACCAGTCGCTGTTCTCGTCCCAGAAGCGGTTGATCAACACGCGGCGCTCGGTGCCGAAGCGCGACCCGAGGATTCCCATCGCGGTGTTGGACTGGCGGTCGGCCTCGGTCGCGCCGAGGGTCCAGTCGGGCCGCACCAGCTCGAAGTCGCTCTCCCACCACCAGGTCGACCAGCTGATGCGGACGGTGGACGCCCAGAGGTCGTCGGTGACGGCCGCCCAGTACTCCTCGCCGTCCATCAGGAATTCGACCTGGTTCGACGTCGGCGCGCCGGATTGGGCGGCGAGCCAGGCGTGGTCGAGGCCGAGGTAGACCGTGCGCACCGGGCAGGACTCGCCGTCGATGGTGCGGGTGTCGGTGGAGGTGGCCACCCGGCCCACGTCGGGCGCGACGAGATCGACCCCGCCGGCGCCGTCGAGAGAGAGCCGCAGGTCGAGGTCGAGGTGGTCGTCGGCGGAGACCTGCACGCGCACCGTGCCCGGCGCCGTGCCCACCGCCAGCAGCTCGGCGCCGGGGCCGAGCCCGCGGTCGTCGAGGGAGTCGACGCCGCTCAGGCCGTGGCTGAGGGCCGCCCCGCGCAGGTCGCGCCCCCAGATGTCGAGGGGCACCAGCTCGAGGTTGAGCACGGGAGAGCAGGCGGGGAGGGGGTCAGAGCCGTCGGAGCCGTCGGAGCCGTCGGAGCCGTCGGAGCCGTCGGAGCCGTCGCCCCCATCGATCCCGTCGGCCCCGTCGCCCGTTGCGGACGACGTGCCTGACGGCGCCACGGTGTTGTCCGAGGCGCACGCGAGCAGCAGGGTGAGCGGAAGCAGGCGGGTGGGGTGCATCCTGCGACGCTATCTCAAGCAGATGGGCGTGTCGGGATTCCGACGCACCGTCGAGGGCCGCGGCCATGGCGCGGTTCGGCCGGGCCGGGTTGGCCTCCCCGCGCCCCGCAGTCTGCGCGCCAGAGCCCGCGGGGGCGCGGCACCGCGGGCGGCCCCAAACCGGGGGCGGCTCAGCCCTCGAGCACCGCCCCGTCGGGCACCCGCTGTGGCGTCTCGGCTGTCAGCACCACATCGCCCCGCACGACCACGCCGGCGCCGAAGGTCCAGTCCCCCTCGATCTGCAGCGAGCGGCAGCCCCGGAGCGACGGCGCCCCCTGGGGGAAGCGGGCCTCCAGATCGGCGATCGTCTTGTAGAACGCGCTGTCGAGCGAGATGAGCGGGGTGTGCGACGTCGCGGGTACGAGGCGCCCGTCGGCGGTGCGGGTGGTCGCATCCGAGCGCACCCGCAGCAGGTCGGCGGTGGTCTTCACCGGCGAGAAGCGGGTCCGCGGCACCCGCAGGGCCCCGGCCCCCTCGAACAGGGCGATGGCGGCGCCCATGGCCGACTCGAGCTGGTAGACCGGCGTGGAGGCGGGGTCGCGCGGGTCGACCGTCTTGGCGTTGCGGATCAGGGGCAGGGCCAGCGCGCCCCCGCTCCGCTCGAGCAGGGCCTCGAGCGCGACCAGGTCGATCCAGAGGTTGTTGGTGTTGAAGTAGCGATGCCGCGTGACGTCCTGGAACGACTCGGCGTCGCCCGGCGGGCACTGCGCCGACTCTCGGAGGATGAGCTGCTCGCCCTGCAGGGCCAGGTGGCCGCCCTTGCGGTCGGCCTGCGTCCGGTCGGCGACCTCCATGAGAAAGGGCAACTCGTGGTCGAGGACGTAGCCGAGGATGCGCGGGTCGAGGGTGGCGCCCAGGTTGTCGGAGTTGCTCACGAAGGCGGTGCGCACCCCGGCCGCCCGGAGCTCTCCGAGCACGCCGCGGGTCACCAGCGCGTTGTAGATGTCGCCGTGGCCCGGCGGGCACCACCGCAGGCGCTCGTCTGGCCAGGCCACCGGCTGCAGCGTCTCGCGGTCGAGCTTGGGCACCTTGTGTTGGAGGAAGTCGCGCGGCAGCTCGCCCGGCAGCGGGTCGAGGCTGTCGAGCAGGGCCAGCGAGTCGGCTTGGGTCGAGAAGCTGTTCATGAGGACCAGGGGGCAGCCCGCGGCGCGCGCCTGGTGGGCGATGAGCTCGAGGAAGCTCTGGCCATGCTTCACCGGCAGCAGCGACTTGGCCTTGGACAGCCCCATGCTGGTGCCCAGCCCGCCGTTGAGCTTGATGACGACCGCCTCGTGCAGGTGCGCGCGGCCGATCGCGGCGTGGCGCTCGTCGAGGTCGTCGGCGTCGGGCAGGCCCGGGACCGGCGTGAGGTCGGACTCGGCGATGAGCCCCGTGGCGCCTGCGACGAGCTGGGCGTGGTGGCGGCCGAAGGCGGCGATGGCTGCGTCGGGGAGGGCCTCGGCCTGCATCAGGGCGGCGATCTCGTCAAAGGACATGCGGTGCTCCAGGAGGGGGGCGGGGGCGTCGGCGTTCCGGCACGCGGGCGCCCTGCAGGCTCCATCCTATGCCCCGGAGCGCGGCGGCTGGCCGGTCGTGGTCGCCGGCTGCGCGACCGACGTCCATGGCCTCGGGGTCACCGGGGCCCGGCTCTCCCGCGGTGCCGGCTGGCGGCGGGCCCCGGCGACGCCCGCGCTCCCCCATCTCCCGCATCTGGCATGCTGGACCCATGACGCACCCACCCCCCGGCTCTCCCGAGGAGCGCGCCCGCTTCGCGGCCCTGCAGGACCGGCTCGCGGTCCACTTCCGCAGCTTCGCCGCCGACACCCGCCAGCCGTACACCGCGGTGGTGATCCCCTCGCAGAGCTTCGACCCCCGCGAGCTCGCCAAGATCGACGGGGTCGCCCACTACGAGGAGCGCAGCCTCTTCAACCTGATGCTGCTGCGCCACCCCAACCTGCGCGTGGTCTACGTCACCTCCAAGCGGCTCAACCCGGTGGTGGTCGACTACTACCTGCACCAGATGCGGGGCGTGCCGCCCCACCACGCGCGCGCGCGGCTCACGCTGCTCGACTGTGACGACGACACGCCGGTGCCCCTCACCCAGAAGATCCTGGAGCGGCCGCGGCTGCTGCGTCGCATCCAGGCGGCCATCCACGACACCGGCGCCGCCCACATGGCGGTCTTCAACGCCACCCCGCTCGAGCGCACGCTGTCGGTGCGCCTCGGCATCCCGCTCAACGCCTGCGACCCCGACCTCACCCACCTGGGCAGCAAGACCGGCAGCCGCCGCATCTTCCGGAAGGCCGGCCTGCAGGTGGCGCCCGGGCGAGAGGGTCTGCGCGACACCACCGCGCTGGTCGACGCCCTGGCCGAGACCTGGGAGGAGGTGGGGGCTGGCCTGCGGCGCATGGTGGTCAAGCTGGACGAGAGCTTCTCGGGCGAGGGCAACGCCATCCTCGAGCTCGGCCCGCTGGCGGCGGTCGCGCCCGACGTTGGCAGCCCCACCGCGCGCCGCGCGGCCATCCGCGCGGCGCTGCCCACCCTGCGCTTCGAGGCGGCCGGGCTCGACTGGCCAGCCTACCGCGACCAATTCGACGCCATGGGCGGCATCTGCGAGGCCTGGATCGAAGGCCCGCCGGGAGGAAAGCACAGCCCCAGCGTGCAGCTGCGCATCAACCCGCTGCGACAGGCCCAGGCCGTCTCCACCCACGACCAGGTGCTGGGCGGGCCGAGCGGGCAGATCTTCCTCGGCTGCACCTTCCCCGCCGACGCCCGCTACCGCCTGCACATCCAAGCGCTCGGGCTGCGGGTGGGCGAGGTGATGGCCGCGCAGGGGGTCATCGGGCGCTTCGGGGTCGACTTCCTGGTGACCGACGACGGGGCGGGCGGCTTCGAGACCTGGGCCGTCGAGATCAACCTGCGGGCGGGCGGCACCACCCACCCCTTCAACACGCTGAAGTTCCTGACGGACGGCTCGTACGACGCTGCGACGGGCCGCTTCCTGACCGCGCAGGGGCGGGAGCGCTGCTACTTCGCCACCGACGTGCTGATGGACCCCGCCTACCGAGGCATCCTCCCGCACGACCTGCTCGACCAGCTGGTCACGGAGGGCGTGTACTTCCGGGCCGACGAGACCGGCGTGGTCTTCCACCTGCTGGGCTGCCTGTCCCGCTACGGCAAGGTGGGATGCACGGCCATCGCCGAGACGCTGCCGGAGGCGCGGCTCAACTACGAGCGGGCGGTCGCGATGCTCGGCGAGCTGGGGGCGGGCGCCGAGCCCGGCTGACGCGCCTCCCAGTGGGGCGGGCATCCCGGGGCCTCCTCCACGCGCCGCCGCCGGGGGCCGCCCGCGGCGACGCGGGCCGGTCGCGCCGGT
>JBDQIL010000073.1:0-9393 GCA_040264415.1 Myxococcota bacterium | reverse complement strand
GCTCATGGTGTGGGTGGGCTTTCTGGGGGCCTCTCTGGCCACCCGCGACCGCAAGCACCTCTCCGTAGACGCCTCCGACCGCCTGCTGTCGCCCAAGGCCGCCAAGCTGGTCAAGCGCTTCATCGCGCTGGTGGCCGCCGGCTTCTGCTGGCAGTTCACCGGCTACTCGGGCGAGCTGGTCAGCGAGTCGGTCATCTCGGGCACCGGCCAGGAAGCCCTGCCGCAGTGGGATCCGCTCATCGGGCCCGTCAACCAGCTCGGCGCGCTGCTGTTGGGAGACAGCGGCTCGCGAGGCCTGCTGCTGGCCGCCAGCGGCGCCCTGCTGCTGGCGTCGATCGCGGTGCTTCGCAAGTGGCGGGCGGCCGACGGCGACACCCCCGCGGGGCTTCGCATCCCCGTCGAGGTGGTCGGCGCCGTGTCGCTGGTGGTGCTGGGCCTGGGCCTGCTGGGCACCAGCTGGCAGCCGGTGGGCCCGGACGGCGCACCCCACCAGTGGGTCGATCTCGAAGACTCGGCCACCCTCATCGCTGAGAAGGCGGCGGCCACCGAGGGCGTCAACCTCGACGCGCTGGTCGGCATGGACACCGGAGCAGGGGGCGACGACGCCGCCAAGTCGGGCAACTCCACCGCAGAGCTGCTCGCCTCGTCGAGCGCACGCCAGCAGTTCCCCCAGTGGCTGGCCCAGGCGGTCATCCCGCTCTCCTTCATCCTGATGGCCTTCCGCTTTCTCTTCCAGGGCCTGTTCGGCAGCTTCGACCCCGACCCCGACCTGCCCCAACCCAAGACCCGCCTTGAGCCCACCACCGGGCGGGGCGCACGCGATCTCATCATCGCCGGGCTCTTCCCTGGGGTGCTCATCGGGCTCGGCGCCGCGGTGGGCCTCAAGATCGGCTGGCTGATCCTGATGAGCGCGCTGCTGCTCATCCTGACCGGCGCGCCGCTGTTCTTGGCCATCGGCGTGGCCTCGGTCGGCTGCGTGACCCTCATCCAAGACTTCAGCGCCGCCAACGTCGCCAAGGACATGTTCGAGGCCGTCAAGAAGGAGGAGCTGCTCGCCATCCCCTTCTTCGTGCTGGCCGGCAACCTGATGACCCACGGCTCGATCGCCGAGAAGCTGGTGGCCGTGGCCCGGGCCGCCATGGGCCGCATGCCGGGCGGGCTGGGCTTGGCCACCGTGGCGGCCTGCGTCTTCTTCGCCGCGATCTCGGGCAGCTCGCCGGTGACCGTCATCGCGGTGGGCGGCATCATGTTCCCGATGCTCGTCAAGGAGCGCTACCCCGAGCCCTACAGCGTGGGCGTGCTCACGTCGGCCGGGTCTCTGGGCATCATCATCCCGCCGTCGGTCCCCATGATCATCTACGCGATCATGGTGAGCACCCGCGAGACGCCGGTGAGCCCGAACGACCTGTTCATCGCTGGCGTGCTGCCCGGCCTGCTCATCGCCGGCGCCCTGACCATCTACACGCTCTACCAGACCCGGCCCACGCGGCCCGGGCTCGAGATCGTCTACGAGGCGCCCAAGGGCGGCTACTTCAAGAACCTGTTTGGCGAGCTGCGCAAGAGCGCGCTGGCGCTCATGCTGCCCGTGCTCATCCTGGGCGGCATCTATGGGGTGCTGGGGCCGCTGCGGTTCACCGTCACCGAGGCCGCCGCGGTCGCCGTGGTCTACGCGCTCTTGGTCGAGCTGTTCGTCCACCGCGAGCTGAAGTTCAAGGACCTGCCCAAGGTGCTCAGCGAGTCGGGCGTGATGATGGGGAGCCTGTTCCTCATCATCGTGCTCGCGATGGCCTTCAACAAGTTCCTCAGCGAACAGTACATCCCGCAAGATGCGGCGGCGTGGCTGCAGGCCCACGTAGACTCCAAGTGGCAGTTCCTGCTGCTGGCCAACCTCTTCTTGCTGGCCCTGGGCTGCGTGATGGAGATCGTGTCCGCGATCCTCATCGTGGCGCCGCTCCTGGCACCCATCGCGGCCAGCTACGGCATCGACCCCATCCACTTCGGCATCATCTTCATCGTCAACCTCGAGCTGGGCTACCTCACCCCGCCCATGGGCATCAACCTGTTCGTCTCGTCCACGGTGTTCAACCGCCCCGTGGTCGAGGTGATGAAGGCCACCCTGCCCTTCCTTTTGCTGATGTTGTTCTGCCTCGCCATCATCGTGATCTTCCCCCAGCTCTCGCTGGCGCTGCTCTGAGCCGCGCCGAGGACCCCTATGCCTGCTGTCACCCCCACATGGCTCTCCGCCCGCTCTGACGATGGCACGCCGCTGCGCCTGGCTCGCTGGGGAGAGGATCAGGAGCGCGACATCCTCCTGGTGCACGGCTTGGCCGAGCACGCGGGTCGCTATGGGCACGTGGCCGAGGCCTTGGTCGCGGCCGGCTGGCGGGTGACCCTGGTGGAGCTCCGAGGCCACGGCAAGAGCGGCGGGCGGCGGGGACACACCCGCTTCTGGCACCGCTACGTCGAAGACGTGCAGGCCGCCGCCGGCGTGGTCGGGCGCCCGTTCGCATTGGTGGCGCACTCGATGGGCGGGCTCGTGAGCCTCGACACCCTGCGCGAGCCCATCGCGCCGGAGTGCCGGGCCGTCGCCTTGACCAACCCCCAGCTGGGCCTGGCCTTCGAGCCGCCCGCGTGGAAGGTCACCCTCGGGCGCCTGCTCAAGACCGTCGTGCCGATCCTGCCCATCCCCAGCGAGCTCGACACCGCCGCCATCAGCCGCGACCCCGCGGTGGTGCGCGCCTACGAGGCCGACCCCCTGGTGTTCAGCACCATCACGCCGCGCTGGTTCGCCGAGATGGAGGCCGCGCTCGAGCGGGTGTCTGCCGCGGCGGGCGACTACCGCCTGCCGCTGCGCATGATGATCGGCACCGACGACCAGATCTGCGATCCGAAGGCCGGCATCGCCTTCGCAGAGCGTTGGGGCGGCGACGCGGTCACGGCGGTGTACGACGGCCTGTACCACGAGCTGTTCAACGAGCCGGAGAAGGAGACGATCCTCTCCGAGCTGACCGCGTGGCTGGATACGGTCTGGGCGGACTGAGCCCCCGGAGCCACGCATGCGCCCCCTCGACGCCGACGCCCTCTCCCACGATCACGACCGCCTGGTCGCCATCCTGCGGGAGCGCAGCGTCCGACGCCAGCGGGTGCTGTTGGCGTCGGGTCGCGAGAGCGACTTCTACGTCGACGCCCGCCGCACCCTCGGGGTGGAGCGTGGTGCGGCGGTGGTGGCCCGGCTCCTGCTGGGACGGCTGAAGCCCGGGCTGGCTGGCATCGGCGGCCCGGTCACCGGCGCCGACCCCATCACGGGCGCCGCCGTCGCGCTGTCGCACTGGCTCGACCGCCCACTCATGGGCTTCATGGTCCGCAAGCAGCCCAAGGGCCACGGGCTGAAGCTGTGGGTGGAGGGCCGCGCCAACTTCGAAGACGGCGACCGGGTCTGCCTGGTGGAGGACACGGTGACCACCGGCGGCAGCCTGCTTCAAGCCATCGAGCACGTCGAGGCGACGGGGCTGATCGTCGCCCAGGTGGTCGTCGTGGTCGACCGCGAAGAGGGCGCGCGGGAACGCATCGCAGAAGCGGGCTACGACATGGAGGCGCTGGTGGGCCGCCGCGAGCTGCTGGGCGAGTAGCGCCCCGAAGGCGGCGGGCCCCCTCCCCCGGAGAGCCCATGACCATCCCGACCCCTGCCTTCTACGCCGATCGTCGTCGCGCGCTGGCTGCTCGGTTCGATGCGCCCGTGCTGCTGGTCGGGAACGGCAAGCAGGCACGAAACTTCCCGGCGAACCCCCTCCCCTTTCGCCAAGACAGCACCTTCCTGTACTTCACGGGCTGCCGCCGGCCCGACGCCGCGCTGCTGGTGAACGGCGATCGCCACACCCTCTTCGTGCCCGTCCCCGGACCTGGCGACGCCCTGTGGCACGGCCCCACGCCCGGCCTGGCCGAGCTGTCTGAGCGGTACGGCCTCGAGGTGGTGCCGGCCAGTGACCTCGACGACCACGTGGCCGCGTTGCCCCAGCGGCCCAAGGCGCTCGCAGTCGCCGATCCCCGACGCACCGCGCTGGCCCGGCGCCTCACCGGCGCCGCCCTCGAATACGGCCCGTTGAATGGCGACGAGGCACTCATTCAGGCCGTCATCGACCTGCGCATGGCCCTGCAGCCGCCCGAGCTGACCGCGATGCGCGCAGCCGCAGCGGTCACCGCCAAGGCGCACTCCGCGGCCATGGCCGCCACGCGGCCCGGCCGCACCGAGGCTCAGCTGGCGGCGCTGTTCGACGGCACCTGCGCCGCCCACGGCATGACCACCGCCTACCACTCCATCGTCACCGTGCGGGGCGAGGTCTTGCACAACGAGCACTACGAGCAGACCCTGCGGGATGGTCAGCTGCTGCTGCTCGACGGCGGCGCCGAGTCGCCGGCCGGCTACGCCACCGACGTGACCCGCACCTGGCCGGTGTCCGGACGCTTCACGCCTCGGCAGCGGGCCGCCTACGACGCCGTGCTGCAGTCACAGCACGACGCCATCGACCGGTGCCGCGTGGGCACGCGCTACCGCGACGTTCACCTGGCCTCCAGCCGCACGCTCACGCGCTTTCTGGTGGACGAGGGCCTGCTTCGAGGCTCGGTCGATGGGCTGGTGGAGCGGGGCGCACACGCGCTCTTCTTCCCCCACGGCATCGGCCATCTGCTCGGCCTCGACGTCCACGACATGGAGATCTTCGGCGACCGAGCCGGCTACGCGCCGGGGCGCGCCCGCTCCGACCAGTTCGGGTTGAGCTACCTGCGCCTCGATCGCGACCTCGCGCCAGGAATGGTGGTGACCATCGAACCCGGCTTCTACGTGGTGCCCGCCATCTTGGCTGACGCCGCGCTGCTCGACCGCTTCTCTGACGCCCTCGACCGCGACGCCGCGGCGACCTGGGCGGGCTTCGGCGGCATCCGCATCGAAGACGACGTCTTGGTCACCGCAGCCGACCCCGACGTGCTCACGGCCGACATCCCCAAGGCGCCCGACGCCCTCGAGGCGCTGGTGGGCACGGGCGACCTCACCCTCGCGATCTGAGCGCCGAAGCGGGCGCGTCAGCTCAGCTTCTCGAGCACGGTGTCGCGCACGAACCGGGGGTCGGGCGCGTCGTAGTCGAGCGTGTAGTGCAGCCCGCGGCTCTCACGCCGGCGCATGGCGCAGTCCACAACCAGCCCCGCGACGGTGGCGAGGTTGCGCAGCTCGATGAGGTCGCCGGTGACCTTGAAGTCCCAGTAGTACGCATCGATCTCGCCCTGCACCAGCTGCACCCGGTCGCGAGCGCGACGCAGCCGCCGAGACGTGCGCACGATGCCGACGTAGTTCCACATGAACCGGCGGATCTCGTCCCAGGTCTGGGTGATGACCACCTGCTCATCGGGGTCTTTGGCTTCGCCCGGGTCCCAGGCCGGGATGGCGTCGGGGGCCGGCAGCGAGGGCAGCCGGCTGATGATGGTGGCTGCCGCATGATGGGCGAAGGAGATGGCCTCGAGCAGCGAGTTGCTGGCCAGCCGGTTGGCCCCGTGCAGCCCGGTACACGAGGCCTCGCCCACGCAGAAGAGCTGCTGGATGTTGGTCTCGCCCTGGAGGTCGGTGACCACGCCCCCACACAGGTAGTGCGCGGCCGGCACCACGGGGATGGGATGGGTGGCCATGTCGATGCCCATCGCCCGGCAATGCTGATCGATGTTGGGAAAGTGGTGCTCGATCTCGGCCCGGCTCATGTGGGTCATGTCGAGGAACACGCTGTCGTGCCCGGTGCGCTTGAGCTCGGCGTCGATGGCCCGGGCCACGATGTCGCGCGGCGCCAGCTCGAGCCGCGGGTCATAGCGGGCCATGAACAGCTCACCGGACTGCAGACGCAGCCGGCCTCCCTCGCCCCGCAGGGCCTCACTCACCAAGAAGCGGCTGCCCGAGGGGTGGTAGAGCACGGTCGGGTGGAACTGAACGAACTCCATGTTCGCGACCCGCGCACCCGCCCGGTAGGCCATGGCGATGCCATCGCCGGTCGCGACGTCGGGGTTCGACGTGTAGAGGTAGACCTTGCCCGCGCCGCCGGTGCAGATGCAGACCACCCGCGCCGACCACGCCTCGACCTCGCCCGACACCGTGTCGAGCACGTAGGCGCCCAAGACGCGATCGGGGTGCGGCGGCAGCGCCTCGCGGTGCCGAGCCAAGCTGCCCTCGGTGACGAGATCGATGACCATGCGCTGCTCGAGCACCGTGATCGCGGGGTCCTGGTCCACCCGCGCGAACAGCGCCCGCATGATCTCGGCGCCGGTGAGATCCTTGGCGTGCAGGATGCGGCGACGAGAGTGGCCCCCCTCCTTGTGCAGGTCGTAGTCGTCGGGGTCCTCGTCCCACCGGTCGAACTCGACCCCGATCTCGATGAGCTCGCGCACCCGGGCCGGGGCCTCTCGGGCCGTGCGCTCCACCACGTCTCGCCGACACAGCCCCGCGCCCGCGATCAGCGTGTCCTGGACGTGATCCTCCCACGAATCCTCGCCATGCCAGGCGGCGGCGATGCCGCCTTGAGCGTACCGCGAGTTGTTCTCCTCGCGCTCGCCCTTGGTGAGCACGGTGACCGACGCGTGTTCGGCCAGCGAGAGGGCCAGCCGCATGCCCGCGAGGCCGCTGCCGATGATGAGCACGTCGGTCTGGTGCATGACGGGGGCTCCGGAGGCGGCGTCAAAGACCAGCAGTCTACCGCAACCCCGCCCGCCGAGCATCATGCGGGTTGTGGCAGACCCCAGCACCCGCTACCCTCGCGCGACATGCTGTGGACCCTGACCATCGGGCTGGCGCTCGCCAGCGACATCTACCAGGCCGAGTTGGCCGATGGCTCGCTCGTCTTCACCGACGCGCCCACCCACAGCGGGTACACGCGCATCCTCCTCGACCACAAGCCCCTGCCGCAGCCGCACCGGGTCAACCTCCGCACCTTCCCGCTGCTCGACACCTGGGACATGGAGTTGCTGGCGCTTGAGGCACGACACGGCGTCCAGGCCGAGCTCATCAAGGCGGTGTGCGTGGCCGAGAGCGGCATGAACCCCAACGCAGAGAGCCGAACCGGCGCCATGGGGCTGATGCAGCTCATGCCCGCCACGGCCCAGGGCCTCGGCGTCCGCGACCCCTGGGATCCGCACGACAACCTCGACGGCGGAACCCGCTACCTCGCCAAGATGCTCGCCCGGTTCGGCGACGTTCGGCGGGCCCTCGCCGCCTACAACGCTGGCCCCGGCAACGTAGACAAGTACAACGGCATCCCGCCCTTCGACGAGACGCAGGCCTACGTGCCCAAGGTCATGGCGATCTACGACCACCTTCGAAACACGCGCCCGGTGCTGCCCGGTGGCGCTGTCAGCCTGGACGCCTCCCCATGACCGACGCCCCCCGGCCCGGCAAGACCGGGTTCTGGAACATCCCAAACACCCTCACCGTGGCCCGCATCGTGCTGGTCCCCGTGATGGTGTACCTGCTGTGGGAGACCCCCACCCCCACCGAGACAGCCGTGGGCTTCGTGGTCTTCGTGGGCGCCATGATCACCGACATCGTCGATGGCTGGCTCGCCCGCCGCTGGAACCTCACCAGCCCGGCCGGCGCCTACCTCGACCCCATGGCCGACAAGCTGATGGTCACCACCGTGCTGGTGATGATGATCCCGCTCGGCTGGGTGCCGGCGTGGCTGGTGGTCCTGCTGCTGTGCCGTGAGCTCGCCATCACCGGGCTGCGAGGCATCGCCAGTCAGGAAGGCATGCTCATCAGCGCGAGCACCCTGGGCAAGTTCAAGACCGCCTACCAGGGCGCAGGCCTCGGGTTCATCTTGTGGAACGTGCCCACGCTGGGCTGTGAACCGATTCGCACCGGGCTCATCCTGCTCTACATCGCGACCTTCTTCAGCCTCATCAGCGCGGCGGAGTACTTCATCCAGTTCTTCCGACAAGGCGCCGGTCAGGTGCGGCCGCCCGCCGCGTGAGGCTGCCTCAGCCGCCGAGGGCGTCGAGCCAAGCCAGATAGCGGCGCAGCCCCTCAATCAGGGGGACCTGCGGCGACCAGCCCAACACGGTCCGCGCCCGCTGAATGTCGGCGTGGGTGTGGGGGACATCGCCGGGCTGGACCGGCAGGTGTTGGCGATGCACCGGCCGCCCGACGGCCTGCTCGATGGCATCGACCAGCGCCGCGAGGCGCACCGGCGCGTCGCTGCCGATGTTGAGCACCCGGAAGCCGTCCGGGGCGTCCAGGCTGCGCAGCACGGCATCGACGGCGTCTGACACGAAGGTGAAGTCACGGACGGCGCTCCCGTCTCCGAAGATCGGCAGCGGGTCACCGGCGCGGGCCAGCCGGATGAACTTCGCGATGGCCATGGCCGGCCGCTGTCGGGGGCCGTAGACCGTGAAGAAGCGCAGGCAGGTCACCGGCACGCCCCATCCAGCCCAGGCCGCGTGGGCCAACAGCTCGCCACAGCGCTTCGTGGCGGCGTACGGGCTGACGGGCGCGTCAGCGCCGGCGTCTTCGACGAAGCGGCCCGGGCCCTGCGAACCGTAGACCGACGAGGAGGACGCGAAGACCACCGGCACCGGGGCCCCCCGGTCGGCGGCCTCCCGCCGGACGGCCTCGAGCACCACCGCGGTGCCCCGAACGTTCACCTCCTCGTAGTACAGCGGCTGGGAGAGGCTCTCGCGCACCCCCGCCCGCGCGGCGAGGTGAACCACCGCGTCTGCCCGCGCGACCGCGGCCGCCACGTCGTCGAGGCGGCGGATGTCCCCCTCGACCACCGTGGCGGACGTCCCGGTGAGGTTTCGTCGCTTGAGCGCCGGGTCGTAGGCGTCGTCGAAGCAGTCGAGCACCGTGACCGTGTCTCCGCGAGCGCACAAGGCGTCCACGAGGTTGGAGCCGATGAAGCCCGCGCCGCCGGTGACCAGGATCCGCATGCCCTAGTCCAGCTCGCGGAAGCGCTCGAAGAGCCGCCGCTGCCGATGGTCCATGCGCTGCTCCCGACCCCGCACCCACACCCGCCGCACCGGGTAGCGCGGCTCGAGGGGATCGCCGTCGCTCACGAAGAAGGTGGCCGGCTGACCCTCGACCATGGGGCGAGCCGCCGGCACGCGCAGGATGTCGGCCGGGCCGCTGATCAGCGCCCGGTAGGCCGCAGTCCGCGACAGCCCGTGGGCGACCGCCACGCCTGCGCTCGTGGAGAGCCCGCGGGAGAAGTGCGCCGAGCCGGTGCGGAAGCCCAGGCGGACCCCGCGCTCAGCCAGCATGGCGGCGTTGTCGTAGCGCGCGTGCAGGTGCTCGAAGCTGCCGGGCTGTGCGGTGAGCGGCCCCATCAGGACGCCCATGCTGGCGGCCTCGAGCTCCGGGCCGACCACCCACGC
>JBDQIL010000072.1:0-9483 GCA_040264415.1 Myxococcota bacterium | reverse complement strand
GAGCCGCGGCGGGCCCTCGCTCACGGCCCAGAGCGTGCCGTCTGTGCCGACCGCCAGCCCGCTCAACCCGGAAATATCGCCAGTATTGACGTCTACATGCCCCCATGTGCGGAGCGTGGGTGCAGGGAGGACCGCGGCGCAGGCGGCGAGCAGGAGCAGCAGCATGGCCGTGGAGTAACCCCGAACGGCCCGCGGGCGGCAGCCTCAGATCGACCCGAGGCGGCGAAGGATCGCGCGCCCTGGCCCCAGACCGCGGCCCGCGCGGCAGCGCTCGGCCGGCGGCTGTCACCGCTGGCTCCCTCGACGTGACGGTCCCCCCACCGTCGATGAAGGGCCGGGCGGGGTCTACCGCCAGGCGGCGCCGCGCCGGGTCAAGGCGCGCGACGGTCGGGTGGGGGACGGTCGGCGGCCCCCGACGCGTTAGGTCGGAGTGATGAAGCCACGGTTCCTCGTCATCGAAGGCCTCGACGGTTCGGGCGGCACCACCCAGGCTGCGCGGCTCGCCGCGTGGCTGGTGGAACACGGTTGCCCCGAGGTCGTCACCACCCGCGAACCCTCGGACGGCCCGGTGGGCCGGTTCACGCGCTCCGCGCTGGGCGACAGCGACCCCGCTGAGCGCATCGGCGACGCGGTGCTGCCCTACCTGTTCGCCGCCGACCGGCGCGATCACCTCGACCGCACGGTGCTGCCCGCCCTCGAGCGCGGCGCCTGCGTGGTCTCCGATCGCTACTACCACTCGTCGCTGGCCTACCAGTCGCTGTCGATGGGTCTGCACCGGGTGGCCGAGCTCAACCACGGCTTCCTCGCCCCCGACCTCACCGTGTTCCTCGACCTCGAGCCCGAGGTGTGCCTCGAGCGCATCCTGGCGCGGGGCGGCACCCGTGACCGTTTTGAAGAGCTCGAGCGTCTCCGCCTCGTCCGCGAGTCCTACGGCGCGGTCATCGTGTTGTGTCGCACGCGCGGAGAGCGCATCGCCCGCGTCGACGCCAGCGGCTCTCGCGACGCCGTCTTTGATCAGATCCTCTCGCATGTGCGCCCGCTGCTCGTTGCCCCAGAACACCCCTGATCGCCCCGCTGACCGAGTCCGCATGACCCACCGCCGCTTCTGTTCTTGGCTGCCCGCCCTCGCCGCCTCCGTCGGGCTGGCCTGCACGCCTCAGCCCGCCAGCGCCGACCCGCTCGACCCGCGCGCCCACGACCCGGCGTTGGCGGGCATCGTGGCCTTCAGCCTCGAACGGTTTCACTACTCGGGCCACACGATCGACGACGACATCTCGTCGCGCTGGCTCGATCGGTACATCGAGTCGCTCGACCCCAACCGCATGTTCTTCCTCGCGTCCGACATCCGCGCCTTCGAGACGTACCGGCTCACCCTCGACGACGCGGTGCACGAGATGCCCGCCGACCTCACGGCCGCCTTCGAGATCGACCGGGTCTACCGCCAGCGGGTGGAGGCCCAGCTCGGCGCGGTGATGCAGCGCCTCGAAGCGCCCGTGACCCTGTCGGGCGCCGGCAGCGTGCAGCTCGACCGAGAAGACGCCCCGTGGGCCACGACCGCCGCCGAGCTCGACGACCTGTGGGCCCAGCGCATCGAAGAGCAGATGGTGCGGGCGGCCCTCCGCCGCGAGGCCTTCGACGCGTCGGTGGCCAAGAAGGAGGCCAAGGGCGAAGACGTCTCCAAGCTCAAGCTCGAGTCCGAAGAGGAGTCCCGCGAGAAGCTGCGCAAGCGCTACAAGCGCATCCTGGGCGACATCGACCAGCAGACCTCCGCCGACGTCATGGAGACCTTCCTGAGCGCGCTGGGGCAGAGCTTCGATCCGCACAGCGTGTGGTTCAAGCCGGCCACCCAGGAGAACTTCAACATCTCCATGTCCGACAGCCTCGAGGGCATCGGCGCCACGCTCACGGTCGAGGCCGAGTACACCGTGGTGAGAGACCTCGTGGCCGGCGGACCGGCGAGCAAGCAGGGCCAGCTGCAGCCCGGAGACCGCATCGTCGCGGTCTCGCAGGGGGACGAGGAGCAGGTCGACGTCGTGGACATGCGCCTCGATGACGTGGTCAAGCTCATCCGGGGGGCCAAGGGCACGCCGGTGGTGCTCACCGTGTGGCCGGGCGACAGCGTCGATCCAGCCGACCTCTCCGACATCCGCATCGTGCGCGACAAGGTGGTGGTGGCCGAGGCCGCCGCCAAGGGCGAGGTGCGCGAGGTCGACGGCAAGAAGCTCGGCGTGCTCGACGTGCCCAGCTTCTACCAGGCCTCGCGCGGCGACAAGGACTCGCGCAACACCACCGCCGACATGCGGCGGATCCTCGGCGACTTCAAGAAGGAAGGCGTAGACGCCGTCGTGGTCGATCTCCGCCGCAACGGCGGCGGCTCGCTGGGGCAGGCCATCGAATCGACCGGCCTGTTCATCGAGAAGGGCCCGGTGGTGCAGGTCAAAGACCGGGCGGGCGAGATCGAGACCTACGACGACCCCGACCCCCGCATCGCCTGGGACGGCCCCGTGGTGGTGCTCACCAGCATCTTCTCGGCGTCGGCCAGCGAGATCTTCGCGGGCGCGCTGCAAGACTACGATCGCGGGCTGGTGGTGGGGGCCCCCGCAACCCACGGCAAGGGCACGGTCCAAGAGCTCATCGACCTGTCCGGCATGTTGGCGCAGCTCTCCGGCATGGAGTCGGCCTCGCGGCACGCGGGCGCGCTGAAGTTCACGACCAACCAGTTCTACCGGGTGAGCGGGCGGTCCACGCAGGTCGAGGGGGTGGGCGCCGACGTGCTGGTCCCCGCGCTGTCCGACCGCCTCGACATTCGCGAGGGCGACCTGCCCGGCGCCTTGCCCTTCGACCAGATCGCGCCGGCGCGCTTCCGCCCCTGGAAGCGGTCGGTCGATGTGGCCGCCCTGCAGGGTGCGTCGCGCGACCGGGTGGCGGCCAGCCCGGCCTTCCAGGTGATGGAGGAGCTGCGTCGGCGGCGCGAGGCCCGCGAAGACCAGCCCCTCAGCCTCGACCTCGACGTGCGGCGGGGCGAGCGGGCCGAAGACGAGGCCCTGTCGGATCGGAGCGAAGCCGCGGGCTTCGGCACCGACGACGCCGACCCCTGGCTCGACGAGGCGCTGCAGATCACGTGCGACTACGTGAAGGCTCTGGATGGGTGAGGGCGCCCGCGCCTGCGCCGCTGCTGCTGCGATCTGGCTGTCCGGCTGCGGCGGCTGCGGCCCCAGAGCCGACCTCCGCGGCCTGCCCATCGAGGCCGATCTGTCCGCCGGCCGCGCGACCGGGGCGGGCAGCTTCGACCACGCCGCGTGGGGTCGGGTGCTCGCTGTCGCGGCTCACCCCGCCGACGGCACGGTCGACTACGACGCGGTCCCTCGGGCCGACCTCGACCGCTATGTCGCCGCGGTGGCGCAGGCCCCCCTCGACCAGCTCCCGGCGGCCGAGCAGCAGGCCCTGCTCATCAACGCCTACAACGCGCTGACGGTCTCGCTCATCCTCGACCAGCCGGCGCGCCCGGCGTCGATCCGCGATCTGCCCGACCCGTGGGGCACCGCGCAGTGGACCGTGGGCGGCCACGCGGTCTCGCTCGACGACCTCGAGCACGGCCTGCTGCGGCCGCTCTTCCAAGACCCCCGTCTGCACTTCGCGCTCAACTGCGCCAGCGTGAGCTGCCCGCCGCTGCGCGCCGAGCCCTTTGTGGCCGCCAGCCTCGACGCCCAGCTCGACCAGGCCGCCCGCGACACCCTGGCGCGCGACCGGTGGCTGCGCGTAGACGGAGACACCCTGCACGTCACCAAGCTGCTCGACTGGTATGGCGACGACTTCACCCGCGACGGGTGGGCCCCCACGGCGCCCACCCGGGCCGCGTGGCTCGCCACCCACGGGCCGCCGGCGGTGGCGCGGGCGGTCGAGGCGGCCGATGGGGCGCCAGAGCTGCGCTTCCTCGACTACGACTGGGCGCTCAACGCGGCCCGCTGACCCAGCCCTACGACTTCAGCCGCGGATCGAGCGCGTCGCGCAGGGCGTCGCCCACGATGTTGACGGCCAACGTCAGCCCGAACAGCGCCAGACCCGAGGCCGCGAGCGGCCACCAGATGCCGCGCATCAGCTCGTTCTTGGCGTCCGAGATCATCTGGCCCCAGCTGGGCTCTTTGTCGACGCCCACCCCGAGGAAGGTGAGGATGACCTCGCTCTTGATGGCCGTGACGAAGCGCAGGCTGAAGTTGATGATGACCAGGTGGAAGACGTTGGGCAGCACGTGCCGCACCAGGATGCGCGGCCAGCGCACGCCCAGGGCGCGGGCGGCCTGCACATACTCGAGCTCGCGCACCTTCTTGACCTCGGCCCGCACCAGGCGGCACAGGGTCACCCAGCTGGTGAGGCCGATGACCACCACGATGTTGAAGAGGCCCAGGCTCAGGTAGTCGTTGAGCCAGCTGGCGTTGTACCACTCGGCCACCGGGCCCTGGCGCACGATGAAGGCCAGGGCGAGCATGAGCAGCAGGTAGGGGATGCTGGCGACCGTCTGGTAGACGTACTGCACGATGTCGTCGATCACGCCGCCGAAGAAGCCGGCCACGAGGCCCAGCGCCGTGCCCACCACCACGCTCAGCCCGGCGCCCAGCAGGCCCACCAGGAAGGCGACCTTCGTGCCGTGGAAGACCCGCAGCAGCACCGACTTGCCGGCCGACGTGGTGCCCAGCAGCCGCATCCAGTGGCCCGCGTCGGGCGGGGTGGCGGTCTCGGCCACGTCGATGCCCAGCTCGTGCAGGGTCTGCTCGTAGAGGAAGGGCTTGTCGGCGGTGAGCTCGATGCCCCAGGCCACCAGCGCCGTCAGAAAGTACGCGGCGAACAGGGCCAGGAAGAAGACCGCGATGCGGTCTTTGGAGAAGCGGTACCAGGCCTCGCGGGCCGGCGAGCGGGGGCCCGTGGCGCCCGTGGACGCCGGGCGATCTGCGGTGGCGGGGGTCGTGGCCATCAGCTGAGCCGGATGCGGGGATCGACCAGCGCGTAGAGCACGTCGGCCAAGATGTTGAAGGCCACGTAGAGCACCGCGCCGAGCATGGTGAAGGCCTTGACCACGGGCAGATCGCTCGACGTGATCGCGGTGTAGAGCGTGCTGCCCAGCCCCGGGATCCCAAAGAAGATCTCGAGCAGGAAGGAGCCGGTGATGAGGAAGGGCACCACGATGGTGAGGCGCGTGATGACCGGCACCGCGATGTTGGCCAGCACGTGCTTGAAGAGCACCGTGCGCTCGGGCAGGCCCTTGGCCCGCGCGGTGCGCACGTAGTCGCGGTTGATCTCCTCGAGGGCCACGGTGCGGAAGTAGCGCACGTCGGTGCCCACGCTGAGCGCCACCCAGATGATGATCGGCAGCGCCACGAAGGTGGCCGCGCCCGCGCCCGACTCGAAGCCCCACACCGGGAAGAGCTTCCACTGGTCGGCGAGCAGCCACTGGCCCACCAGGATGTAGATCAGGCTGGAGATGGAGATGCCCGCGATGGCCAGCGCGGTGGTCACCCGGTCGAGCACGCTGCCGCGGTAGAAGCTCACCAGCAGGGCCAGCACCACCGCGATCCCGGCGCCGATCGAGAAGGCCGGCACCGACACCGCCAGCGTGGGGCCGAGGCCCCGCCAGAAGATCTCGGCCACCGGCGTGCTGTCGGCCCACGACGCGCCGAAGTCGAAGCGCAGCAGCTGCCCCACGAAGCTGAAGTACTGCTCCACCAGAGAGTCATCGAGGCCCATCTCGGCCCGCAGGGCGGCGACCTCGGCGGGGCTCGGGTTCTTGCCCAGCTTGATGGCCACCGGGTCGCCGCCGGCCACGTTGAACAGGAACAGCGTGATGAAGGCCACGCCCGCGAGCACGGGGATGGCGTAGAGCACCCGCCGGATGAGGAAGGCGATCATGGGGCCCGCCGCCGGCCGCCGACCACGGTGGCCGCGACGCCCACCGCGAACAGGCCGAAGAAGCTGAGCACCGGCCACCAGACCGGCTGGTTCCACTCGGCCGTGAGCCGGTCTCGGAGCGGCTTGTCGATCGCGGCGTAGCGCCAGAACTGGTAGGTGACCTCGGTGTACTTGAAGCCCGTGAGCCAGGGCTGCTGCACGTTGTTTCGCACCCGGTGCACCCGCGTGATCCAGGGCACGTCGGTGGCGACGATGCGCGCCATCTGCCGGTACAGGGCGCCGCGCTCCGGGCCGTCGGGCAGCCGAGCGGCCTGGTCATACAGGTCGTTGAACCGGGGGTCGTCGAAGTTGGCGCCGCCGATCCCGGGGGCCTTGTTGGGCCCGTAGAGCAGCTGCAGGATGTTCTGGGCGTCGGGGTAGTCGAAGCCCCAGGCCAGCTGGGAGACTTGGTAGTTGGCCCCGCGCATCTTCTCGACGAGCTGGGGGAAGGTGTTGGCGGTGAGGTCGACCTCGACCCCGATGCGCCGCAGGTCGTCGCGGAAGCGGTTGGCGAACTGCCGGTTGGTGGTGGAGGTGCCCGACATCTCGAAGCGGATGCGCAGCGGCTCGCCGGTCGCGGGGTCGATGCCGCCCGGGTATCCGGCGGTCGCGAGCTGGGCCTTGGCGGCCTCGATCTGCGCGGCGCCGTCTTCGGCGTGGTACGGGTGGGCCTCGGCGGCGGGGTCGTATCCCGAAACCCCAGGGGGAATCAGGCTCTTGGCCACGATGGCCTGGCCCGAGTACAGGTGGTCGACCATCCACTTGTGGTCCACGGCCAGCGCGATGGCCCGCCGCAGCTCGACGTTGGCCATCTTGTCGTCGAGCACGTTCAGCGCGATGTAGACGGTGCCCAGCTCGGGCCAGGGGTCGAGCTTCATGCCGCGCGCCTGCATCTCGTCGCTGAGCTGGCCGCCGGTGAGCACCTCGTCGGCGTTGTCTTTCGGGGGGTTGATCCAGTCGAGGTAGCCGGCCTTGAAGTAGAGCCAGCGGGGCTGCCCTTCGAGGATGAACCGCACCTCGAGGGCGTCGACGAGCGGGATGCGCTCGCCGGCGTGCACCAACAGCCCCGCCGCGACGTCGTCTCGCCAGCCCTCCCATCGCTGGGCGGGGTCGCCCACCGGGTCGGGCACCCGCACCTCGCGGTAGGTGGGGTTCGCCTTTAGCTTCAGCCGGTAGACCGGGTTGTACTCGACCACCTGGAAGGGCCCGGTGCCCACGGGGTGGTTGCGGAATTCGGCGCCGTAGAAGGCCACCGCCTCGCGCGGATAGGCGGCGGTGTACGGCATGGCGAGCACCCACAGAAACTGCGGGTAGGGCTCGGTGAGTCGGATCTGAAGCGTGTGGTCGTCGAGGGCCTGAATGCCCGAGACTGGGCGGTCCATGCCGAAGAGCGGCGGGACCGGATCGCCCGCGGCCGATCGCGCCTCGATCTCGGCCCGCACCGCCTCGCGCCAGGCGTCGAAGCCCTCGACCCGGCCGTCGAAGAGCCACCACCCCTTGGTGCGGGTCTGGGGGTGGCCGAAGCGCTGAAAGGCCCACACGAAGTCGTGGGCGGTGACCGCGCGGCCCCGCCCGTCTGGGAAGCACGGGTCGTCGTGAAAGCGCACGCCGCTGCGGATGCGGAAGGTGTAGGTGAGCCCGTCGTCGCTCACGGTGGGCAGGTCGGCGGCGAGGGCCGGCTGCAGCTGGTAGGGCCGCGCGTAGGGGTGGTACTCGAGCAGGCCCTCGTAGACCTGGGCGGCGAGCTGTCCCGACGCCGACTCGCCCACCAGGGGGGGATCGAGGCTCTTGGGCAGCGTGTCGAGCCAGCCGTGCAGCACCACGCCCTGCTCGCCCGGGTAGGGGTCGGGGCGGCAGCCCAGCAGGGCGACCAGCGCGAGCAGCAGGAGGGAGAGGGGACGCACGATGCCCGTGGGTAACCGGTGGCCCGCCGGAGAGGCGGCGCCGCTCAGAATGGGGGCGGCGGGTCGTCTTCGTCGTCGACCCACGCGGCCATCTGGTCGATGTCGCCGTCGTCGAGGGGGGCCATGGGCGGCAGCTCGTCCATGCTCATCGGAGCCGAGTAGTCGTGGGGGATCTCGGCGACGTCGTCGCTTCGGCCGTGGTCGCGCCCGCCGCCGCCGCGCCCGCCGCCGCGGGGCGCCGCGTCTGCGGGCGGGCCCGGGTCGTCGGCGGGGTTGAGGGCCTTGGCGGCCAGGGCGTCGAGCCACACGGGGCTGTCGGGATCGCCCCCGTCGGGGTGGATGCCCAGCCGCTGGCCGGGGCCGTGGCGGTTCTGGCCGGTCCAGAACACGGTGCCGATGCCCTCCTCGGCGCCCTGGCGGAAGGCGACCCGGTCGCCCCGCGAGAAGGTGGGCGCGTCGGGCACCGCGGCGTCGGTCGGGGTGACCTCGGCGCTGTCGATCCAGTGCGTCTGGCCGTCGTCGCCCCGCACGCCCAGGCGCTCGCCCGGGCCCCACTTGTTCTCACCCTTCCAAAACACCGTGCCTGCCACGCCCTCGGCCCGGCCAGAGGTGATCTGCACGCGCGCGCCCTTCTCGATGGCCATCTGCTGCTCCCGGTCGCAGGCCCCGTATCCACGCGGGGGCGGGGTCGGCCACGGCGTGGGCCGCAGGCGATCGCCTCGGCCCCCCCCCAAGACGCGACCGCGCCCGGCTCGACGGGGTCGGGCAGGGCGCGGATCGGGGCCGGGGGCGGCGTCAGAAGATGAGGTCGACCTCGAGGGCGGTCTCCCACAGGTCGGCGTCGCTGGTCTCGTCGACCGGGTCGGTGGGATCCCAGGTGACGTCGAAGGCGACGCGGCGGTCCAGGCTCCAGGCGGTGCGGCTGCGCTCCTGCATCTGCGGCGTGGTCGCCCCCGGCGCGCGGGCGCGCACCTGCCGGTCCCGAACGCCCCGGCTCTCCAGGTAGGCGTCCACCAGACGGGCGCGCTTGAGGGCTCGCGCGTGGTCGGCCTCGGGGGTGCTCGCGTCGTGGGCGTGCCCCGTCGCGACGACCCGCACGGTGCGGTGGGCGTTGAGGATGGCCGCGGCGCGGTCGAGCCGCCGCTTGGCCGCGGTGGTCAGCTCGGTCGGGTCGGTGGGGAAGCGGATGCGCTCGAAGTGGCCGAGCAGCACGACCTGGGCGACGGCGCCCTCTGCGGGGGCCCGCGGCTCGGTGGCCATGGCGAGCTCGGCGGTGGCGGCGCCCGGCTTCTGGCAGGCGAGGGAGGCTGAGAGCAACGTGGCGGCGAAGGGGATGCGGGCGTTCAAGCCGCCTCCTGGGCTCGGAATCTCGGGGCGGCGGCGCCGAGAGACGCCGCGCAGCGGGCTTCCTCCCCGTAGCGGCGGTCGGGGCGATCCCAAGCGGCCCGGGTCAGGCGGGGTCGGGCACGCCGGGCCGCACCTTCAGCGTGACCTCCTTGCGAATCGAGACCAGGCCAGCCTTCGCCCCCCGGGGCTTCGACACGAACCGAGCCCGCGTGGCGTTGACCGCCACGGTGCCGCCGTCGCGCAGCCGGCTGTGCCAGGCCGCCACGCTCGCCGCCCGCTCGATGACGTCGCG
>JBDQIL010000071.1:0-9488 GCA_040264415.1 Myxococcota bacterium | reverse complement strand
GTCCTCGGGGCGGGGTCCCCACGCGCGGGCGTGGCAGGGTAGGTGTAACCTGGGTCGGCGACCGCGATGCGTCGCCCCAGAACGTGGAGCAGGACGGAATGGACACGGGCACGCCAACAGATCCGAGCGGCGATCGATCAGACAGCGTCGTCATCCAGTACTGGCACATCCTGCGCAAGCGGAAAGACGTGGTCGGTGTCTTCACCTTCCTCCTGATGCTCACCGTGGCCATCGCCACCAAGCTCAGCACGCCGTACTACGCCTCGGCCACCACCATCGAGATCTCGCCGAAGACCGCCAATGTCTTCGATATGGACGAGGTCTCCGAGTTCGTCACGGCCACCTCCACCGCCGACCTGCGAAACTACTACGCCACGCAGTACAAGATCATGGAGAGCCGGTCGGTCCTGCTGCGCACGATGGACAAGCTGCGCGACGAGCACGGCGTGACGGATTTTGACGAGGAGGAGGACCCGGTCAAGTTCTTCCGGCGTCTCCTCAGCATCGACCCCATCACCGAGACCCACCTCGTCAAGATCACGGTGGAGTACCCCGACCCGGCCAAGGCCGCGCTCTTCGCGGACACCCTGGCCGAGGCCTACATGGAGAGCAACTTCGACCGGGCGCTGCAGGCCAACAAGGACGCCCTGGCCTGGCTGCAAGACCAGCGCGCCACCCTGCGCGACGAGGTCTACCGGGCCGACGTCAAGATCCATGAGTACCGCGCCGACCACGACCTCGTGGGCATCACCGAGGCCTACAACGGCTCGGTGCAGCGCCTGAAGAGCCTGCAGGAGGCCTGGAGCGACGCCGCCACCGAGCGCACCCGCGTGCAGGCCCGCTACACCGAGCTCAGCCGCCTCGCTCAAGGCGCCGACTGGGCCCCGCTGGCCCAGCACCTCGCGGTGAAAGACCCAGTTCTGCGCGAGCTGCTCGCCACCCACGACAAGCTGCAGCAGGAGCGGTCGCGCCTCGCGGTGACCTACCTCGCGCGCGCCCCCCAGATGGTGGAGGTCGAGACCGAGATCGCGTCGGTCGAGGCTCAGATCAAGCAGCAGGTCAACGAGGTCGTGGCAGGCGAGCGCGCCAGCCTCGAGCTCGCTCGCACCCAAGAGGCGGCGCTGGCCTCCGACCTGGTCGACGTCAAGACCGAGGTCGAGGCGCTCGACAAGGAGCTCATCGACCTCAAGCTGCTCGAGTCCGAGTCGGCCCGCAGCGGCCAGTTCTTCGAGAGCATCGACCGCCGGATGGCCGAGGTCGATCTCAGCCAGCTGATGCGAAACAACAACATCCGCATGATCGACGCCGCGGTGGTCAAGGTCGACCCGGTCCGGCCCGACCTCGTCGTCAACCTGGTCATGGCGCTGGTGCTGGGCCTGTTCGGCGGCACGCTGATGGCCTTCGGCGTCGAATACCTCGACGTGAGCGTCAAGAGCCGCGAAGACATCGAGAACTTCGTGGGCGTGCCCATGCTGGGGGTGGTGCCGCGGATCGACCCCCTCGACATCAAGGCCCTGGCCAGCGAGATCGACCGCAACATCTTCGTTCACGCCAGGCCCCGGTCCACCGTGGCCGAGTGTCTGCGCAGCATCCGCACCAACGTCCTGTTCCGAACGCCCCAGAAGGCGGTCCGCACCCTGCTCATCACGAGCGCCGCCCCGAAAGAGGGCAAGAGCTTCACGTCGTCCAACCTGTCGGCCATCATCGCGATGACCAACAGCCGCGTGCTGCTGATCGACGCCGACCTGCGGCGGCCGTCGCTGCACAAGCTCTTCGGGCTGCCCAACGAGCTCGGCCTGAGCAGCGCCTTGGTCGGCGAGACGCCCTTCGAGCAGATCATCCAGCGCTCGCACGTGCCGGGGCTCGACATCGTCGTGGCCGGCCCGCCGTCCCCCAACCCCGGCGAGACCCTCGGCTCGGGCGCCCTGGAGCGCACGCTGGCCAAGGTGAAGGGCTACGACTTCATCATCGTGGACTCGCCGCCTGTCAACGTGGTGGCCGACCCGCTGGTGCTGGCCGCCAAGGTCGATGGCGTGCTGCTGGTGGTCGAAGGCAACCAGACCAGCCGCCGCATGGTCCGGATGGCCAGCGCGCGGCTCGCCGAGGTCAACGCGCCGGTGCTCGGCGCCATCGTCAACAAGCTCGACGTGCGCAGCGCCGGCTACGGCTACAACTACTACGACACCTACGGCTACTACTACACCGAGAACGAGCAGTTCCCGGACCAGAAGACCGGCTGAGGCGTCGATGAAGGCGGCCTGAAATCGAGGCTGCGGCCGCCTCAGGGTTCGCTGAACCCCAACGGAGGAGGCCATGCAGAAGCGTTCCGCAGCCGCACACCGACCCCCCGTCGCCCCCCCGGCGAGTCGCGGTCGCAAGAAGTCGGTCTCGAACGCAGCACGTCAGCAGCAACTGCAGGGCAAGGGGGGAGCAGAGGTCGGCCCCGCCGAAGACAGCACCGAGGTCGCGGCCGACCGGCTCGCCCATCTGGTGATGAAGCAGGTGGCCGCCGCCCCGCCCGACGATGGCGGCGCGGGCGACCCGGCGGCGGGCCCGCTGCCCGAGGCCCTCCTGGCCGCCTTCCAGGCCGCCACCGGCCACGATGTCTCGCAGATCCCCTTGACCGTCGGTGGAGTGGCCGACCAAGAGGCCGCGGGGCTCGGCGCCCTGGGCTTCGCCCGTGACGGCCAGGCCTTCGTCAGCTCGTCGGTGGGCGACCTCTCCAGCGAGGCCGGGATGGCCGTGGCCGCCCATGAGCTGGCCCACGTGGTGCTGGGCCACGCCACCTCCGGGCAGCCGGTGCGGCGCCACGCCACCGGTCAGGTGCTCCGGCGCGGTGACCGCGGCGCGGCCGTCTCGTCCCTCCAAGATCGCCTGGTCTCGCTCGGCTACCTGACCGCAGCCGAGAAGGCGAGCGGGCCCGGCGTGTTCGGCCCGCGCACCCACAGCGCCGTGGTCTCGTTTCAGGCCGCACAGGGCCTCTCCCGCGACGGCATCGTGGGGCCCGGCACCCAGGCGGCCCTCCAGTCGGCGGCCTCCTCGCGCAGCGCCGCCGCCGCGGGCGGAGACAGCGGCGGGACGGTTCGCTACGGCGCCCGCGGGGCCACTGTGCAAGCGGTCCAAGAGCAGCTCGTCTCGCTCGGCTACCTCACCCAGGCGCAGATGGACTCCGGGCCGGGCGTCTTCGGGCGCCAGACCTTGCGCGCGGTGTGGGCCTTCCAGGCCGACCAGCGCCTGTCCGCCGACGGCATCGTGGGGGCGCAGACCCGCGCGGCGCTGAGCACGGCCGCCCAGAGCCGCGGCAGCAGCGCAGCCGACACGGGGTCGAGCGGCGCGCGGTCCGGCGCCAGCCTCACGGGCAGCCCGCCGCTCCGCCAGGGCAACGAGGGCGTGCTCGTCAAAGCGCTCCAGCGCATGCTCAATCAGCACGGCGGCACCCTGACCATCGACGGCGAGTTCGGCGCGGCGACCCTCCGCGCGGTGCGGGCCTTCCAGGGGGCCAACGGCATCTCGGTCGACGGCATCGTGGGGCCCGGCACCGCGGGCGCGTTGACCGGCGGCTCGGCCACCTCGTTCACGCTGGGCAGCAGCACCGAGTCCGGCACCACCGACGGCGTGGCGGGCAGCGTCGACGTCAACGTCGACGACGCCGACCCGAAGGGCGTGCTCTCGCAGTCCAGCCTCAACCCCACCGTCAAGTCGCTGGCCGCGCGCACCGTGCGCACCCTCCAAGAGCAGGGCTACAGCCCCTACATCTTCGAGGGCCACCGCACGATGCAGCGGCAGAACGACCTCTACGCCCGCGGTCGCACCACCGGCGGCCAGAAGGTGACCTTCGTGCGCGGCGGCGGCTCGTGGCACAACTACGGCCTGGCGGTCGACATCGTCTTCTGGGACCGCTCGCACACCAGCCCGTCGTGGGGCGCCCCGTCGAGCCACTGGCAGGCCCTGGGCCGAGCGGGCAAGGGCGCCGGCTTCACCCGCTGGATGGGCGACTCGGGCTGGGACTTCGCCCACTTCGAGCACCACCCCGACTGGGGCAACAGCTGCTCGAACCTGCTGAACACCTACAACGAGAGCGGCTTCTCGGGGGTGTGGGGCGCGGTCGGCGCGTGACCGCCGCGCGATCGCTCAGAGGGCCGACTCGCCCACGAAGAGCTGATCGCCAGCCTTGAGCACCACATCTTCGTCTTTGCCCTTCATGATCCGGCGGATGTTGATGCGGGTCTTGGTGCCGTCGGCTCGGGTGAGGGTGGCGCGCCGCAGGTTCGCGGTGTTCTTGGAGCCCCCCGCGAGGGCCAGCGCGCGGGTGACCGTGAGGCCGCCGCGCCACGGGATCTCACCGGGCTTGCCCACCTCGCCGCCCACGTAGAAGACCTTGCCCTCGAGCACGTTGACGACGTCGCCGGCCTGCAACCGCAGGTTGCCGTTGCCGGTGTTCATCAGCAGCTCCATGTCGACGACCTTGGTCACGCTGCCGTCGTCCACCGTGCGGGTGATGTGAATCTCCGAGCTCGACTTGTCGGCCTCGACGCCCCCCACCATCGCCAGCAGGTCGAGGATGCGCGTGGGGCCTTGCAGATAGTAGGTGTCGGCCTTCTTGACGGCGCCGAGCACCTGCACCGGCTGGCTCAGGTGCTTGTCCACCTGCACGGTCACCTGTGGGTCGCGCAGATAGCCGTCGGCGAGCGCGGTGGTGATGAGCCGCGTGATCTGCCCGACCGACATGCCGGCCACCTCGATGGGCCCGACCCACGGCAGGTCGACGTGGCCGTCGTCGTCGACCATGTAGCCGTCTTTGAAGGACTCCTGGCCGAAGACGCGGACCGCGATGGTGTCGCCCACGCCCACTTGGTAGACGACCGGGCCGCGCTCGGCGAAGGCGTCGAAGGCTGGATCAGCGGGGGCTGGCGCCCCGGCCTCTTCGGCGGCGACCGCGCGCCCGGGCAGGGCGAGCTGCGCGAACAGCGCGATGGCGGCAAGGCTTCGCGGAACCACGGTCATGCACACTCCCTCGACGCCTCGGATAACGCGCGACCGCGGGTGTGCCGTCCCTCGACGCGGTCCACATGCCCCCCACCCGAGCGACTGGCGGTGGGATGCCATAGGCTGACCTCGCTGTCCTCCTCCCAGCGGAGCCCCGTCGGTGCAGGTCCTGATCGAGAGCCTCCACGAGCGGCTTCGGCTCAACCCCTGGGCGCGCAAGGCCACGTTCGTGGGCGTGGGGGCCGTGTTCGTGCTGGTGCTGGCCGTCGCGGTGGTGCGCGCGCCCGTGGCCGCGCAGCTGGCCGTGGTGCTCGCCGCCACCGGCACCGCGGTCTTCTTCGCGCGGCCCGTCTGGGCGCTGCTCGCCGTGTTCCTCGGCCGGGTCGTGGTCGACCTCCTCTGGTGGATCCCCTTCAACGTCGGCGGCCTCAACCTGCTCGAGGTCTACGGTGGCGGCGTGACCTTGCTCGCCGGCGTGCTGTTCCTGCTCGAGATCCGCCGCGTGGATCGGCACCCCGCCCTGCCGGCCTTCCTGCCCTACGTCGCGGTGCTCGCCATCGGCGGGCTGCGAAACCTCGAGGTGCGGTCGGCCGCCGAGATCATCGCCAAGTACATGAGCCCGCTGCTCCTGCTGTTCCTGGTGAGCGGGTTCCAGACCACCCGCGCGCTCCGCGAGCGGTGGGTTCGGTGGACCCTCCCGGTGTTCGCCATCCCCGTGGTGCTCGCGCTCGGGCACTTCGCCAATGGGCAGATGGCCACCTACGAGCGCGACGGCTACCACCGACTGATCGGCGGCTACGAGCACCCCCACAACCACGCGCTGATGATGGTGATCATCGCCGCCACCGGCATCTGGTGGCTGTTTCAGACCAAGGGGTGGCGGGCCCGCCTGCCGGCGGCCCTGCTCGCTGGGGGCGCCGCCTTCGCGCTGTACATGACCTACGTGCGCACCGGCCACCTGACCCTCGCGATCTTCACGGGCTCCTTCCTCCTGCTCACCGGGCGGCGGCGCCTCTTCCTGGCCGGGCTCGTGCTGGCGGTGATCTTCGTGGCGGTCAACCCGTCGATGCAGGACCGCTTCAAGGACCTCATCCTGCTGCTGATGCCCGACCAAGAGGTGATCGCCCGGCACAAGCTGGGCAGCGGCCGAATCGGCATCTGGACCGCGAGCATCGGCGAGTACCTGAGCTCCGAGCCGGCCGACATCGTGCTCGGTCAAGGCATCGGCAAGCACTGGCTGCTCACCCGGTCGGCCTACAACCCCTACCAGATCCCCGCCGACTACAACAAAGACGCCCACTCCGACTACCTGAGCATGACCTTCCAGGTCGGGCCCATCGCGGCGATCTCCTACATCGTCATCCAGATCCAGACGGTGCGGGCCGGCCTGAAGGTGCGGCGCTACGCCGCCGAGCGCCGCGTGCGGGAGTTCGCGAGCCTGGTGGTGGCGCTCATGATCGGCGCCACGGTGGCCAACATGGTGTCGAACAGCTTCATCAACCGGGTCACCCAGTCGTGGATGCTCTGGGCCTTCTCTGGGCTGGTGTTCGCCGAGTACCTGCAGCTCAAGCGGGAGGGAAAGATCCCCGACCGGGAGCGCCCCAGCTTCGCCCGCGAGCAGCTCGCCCGGCTGCGCCAGCAGATCCACGACGGACCCCGGAGATGAGCCCTTGCGGGGGCTTTTCACGCGAGCGTGGCGGCGCCTGACCCCCTGCGGTACCCTGGCGGCCCGAGCGCGCCCCCGCCTCGCCGCCTCCGGAGACGCCCATGACCCGCCGACTCCTCACCTTGACCCTGATGTTTGCCCCCGTGATCGCCTGCGGTGATAAGGACGACGGCGAGACCGCGTCGCTGCCCGACGAAGAAGGCGACACCGACGCCCCGCCCTGCGACCTCGCGGCCGACCCCGACTGCGACACCTACACCGAAGCAGACGGCGACTGCGACCCGAACAACAACACGGTGTACCCGGGCGCCCGCGAGCTGCCCTACGACGGGCTCGACAACGACTGCGCGGGCGACGGCGATCTGGTCGACGTATACGGCGACGGCTACGACTCCGACCTGGTGGGCGGAGAGGACTGCAACGACAGCCGCCCCGACATCTTCCCGGGCGCCGTCGAGACCTGCTACGACAACATCGACTTCGACTGTGACGGCTTCCCGGCCGACGGCGAAGAAGAGGGCGACGACTGCGACGGCGACGGCTTCGACGGCGCGAGCCGCGGCGGCTCCGACTGCGACGACAACGACCCGTCGGTCTACGCCTGCGACGTTGAGGTCAGTTACGAGGGCGTGGTCGAGATCGGCTCGGGCAACATCGTGAACGACTACGACCCAGAGGGCGACGGCGAAGAGATCGACAGCTCGGGCGGCACCGACTGCGACGACACCGACCCCACCGTGGGCTTCGACCTGCCCGAGCGCATTGACGGCGTAGACGGCGACTGCGACGGCGCGATCGATGTGCTGCCCATCCTCGACGCCAGCGCGTCGTTCTACGGCTCCATCGCCACGGGCGAGGGCTACTTCGGCGTGTCGGTGGTGGCCCTCGACGACTACGACGGCGACGGCAACCGCGAGGTGGGCTTCGGCGCCCCCCTCGGCGACGACGACACCGACCTCTGCAACAAGGTGGCCACCAGCGAGGACTACAACCTCACGCCCTGCGGCGGCTACTTCATGGTGATGCCCACCGACGGCTCGGACGGCATCCCGTCGACGGCCTACCAGTCGCGGGTGCTCGGCGCCTCCGGCGGGTCGGCGTCGGCCAGCGGCGACTACCTCGGCTACGGCGCGGCCAACGTGGGCGACCTCGACGGCGACGGCTGGGCCGAGGTGGCCATCGGCGCGCCGGCCCGCGGCGGGGGCACCGTGCTCGTCATGGACGGCACCGACTTCCTCCCGGGCGGCGACATCAGCGCCACCGCGGCCATGACCGCCATCGAGGGCTCGTCGGGCCTCGGCGGCCTCGTGGTCGCCGTGAGCGACGTCACGGGCGACGGGCTGTCCGAGGTGCTCGCCTCGAGCGGCGGCGGCGTGGTGTCGCTGTACTTCTTGGGCGGCAGCGCGCTCGACCTGCGCGTCTGGTCGGGGGCCGACGTGGCCGCCGGCGGCACGCTGCTCAACAGCGGCGCCATCGCGTCGCTCGACGGCTCGGGCGCGGCGGGCGAGGTCATCGGCTCGGCCGACTTCGACGGCGACGGGACGGTCGATGTTGCGGCCGGCTTCGACATCGGCAGCCTGGGCGCGGTCGTGCTGTGGGACGGCGCCGACATCGCCGCAGGCGGCACCTTCACCGCGGCCGACTACCCGCAGGCCTCGGGGCCCTCCACCAGCGTCACCGGGGTCGGCCTGGGCACGTCGCTCGGCTGGCTCGATGACGTCGACGGTGACGGCTACCCCGAGCTCGCCGCCGCGGCCCCGCTGGCCGAGGGCGACGAGGAGGGCTCGGGCATCATCTACATCATCGACGGCGACGACCTCGCCGCCGGCGGCGCAGCGGCCTCGATCGCCATGACCACCATCGCGGGCTCCGAGTACTACGGCTTGGTCGAAGTGACCGTCGAGAACGAGGGAGACGTCGACGCCGACGGCGTGTCCGACCTGATCTTCGCTGACGTCGCGGGCACCGACTACAACTCGATCGCCGGGCAGACCTGGGTGATGAGCGGCGTCACCGTGGCCGGCGGCGGCGCGCTGACCAGCGCCGACACCATGGCCCAGCTCACCACCCGCAGCCGCGACGACGTCTTCGGCGCCGCCGGCGTGCTGTGGGACGTGGACGGCGACGGCGACGACGACCTCGCCGTGAGCGCGCCCCTCAACAACGACGTGGGCATGGCCGCGCTGTTCTGGTCTGGCTACGCCGACTGATCGCCCGACAGGTCGCGAGAGAGGCCGGCGATGAGCGCTGCCGTCTCGAGGTCTCCCGCTGCGCGCGCCACGCGGCCCAGTCGGTCGAGGGTGACGGACGCAGCGGGGGCGTCGCGGTCGGCGACGTGAAGGGCCAGGGCGCGGCGCCACAGGGCGTCGGCGCGGGCCACGGCCCCGGCTCGCGCGGCCCGGTCGCCCAGCATGCGGAGCGCCAGCGCGACGCCAGCGGGCTCCCCCAGACACTCGTAGAGCGCGCGGGCCTCGTCGAGCGCGTGGGCTGCGTGCGGCGCCTCCCCCCGTGCGGCGGTGACGAGGGCGGCGGCCGCGCGGTGCTCCGGGAGACCGACGGCGGGCGGGGTGGGCGCGCCCGGATCGAGGACGGCGCGGGCGAGCGCCGCGCCGGCCGCAACCTCGGGGTCGGCGGTGCCAGCGAGCTGGTCGAGCAGCACCCGCGCCCCGATGGGCTGGCCGGCCCGAAGCGCGAGCTCCGCGCTGCCGAGGGTGCTCCGCGCCAGGTCAGCCCCACCGCTGGCCTGGCGGGCCAGGCGCGCGGCTTCGGCGCCGAGCCGCTCCGCAGCCGGGAAGGAGCCCCGGCGGGCCTCCAAGGCGGCGCGCCGGCGCAGCAG
>JBDQIL010000070.1:0-9529 GCA_040264415.1 Myxococcota bacterium | reverse complement strand
CGCGAGATCCCGGGCCGACGGGACCGCCGACCCCAGCTGCGCGTCGCGATCGACCGCCACGACGCCCTGCGGCGAGGCCGCCGACCGTGGAGCGGAGAGGCCCGCGCCCGGCTCGGCCGCGGCCAGCTCGCGCACGAGCAGCGCCGTGTCTTCGCGGGGGTCGTAGATGCGCACGACGCCGTCGGGCTGCACCTCGCAGATGAGGCAGCTCAGCTCGAGCCCGGAGAGCCCGAGGCCGTCCATCGCCGACCCGACGGCCATCATCCAGTTCGGGGCGTCGACCTGCACGCTGTTTTCGGTCCCTCTGACCTCCCATCGGCTCATCTCGACCTCCCAGGCGTGGCGTCGCCGGTCGGGCAAGCTACCCTCCGCTGCCCTTGCACCGCAAACCGGGCGTGGCCTCGCGGGCCTGCGCCGGCTACCGTCGCGGGGTCGCCCGCCCCTGGAGCTGCCATGACCGCTGCCCGCCGCACTCGACTCGCCGCCCCCTTGGCCGCCGCGCTGCTGATGGGCGCCGCGCTCCTGAACCCGCAGGTCGCCGGCGCGGAGGGCATCCTCGATTCTGCCGACACCGGCGAGGGGGGAGGCACCGATGGCACCGACGGCACCGATGGCAGCGACGGCAACGACACCGCGATCATCGTGGACACCGGCAAAGACGGCCTCACCGCGGCCGAGCTCGCGGGCGAAGAGGGCGGGTGCCAGGGCTTCGCCGCCGGATCGGGCTTGCTGCTCCTCCCGCTTCTGGCGCTCGGCCGCCGCCGCGACTGAGCGCATGCCCGCGCTCGCAGCGGCGCTGCTCCTGGGCGCCTCCGCCCACGCCGCCACGCCGCCCCCCATCGTCGGCGGCGACGAGACGTCATCCCACCCGGCGGTCGTGGCGCTCATCGCCTACAACGAGGCCCGGGGCGGCGCGGTCTTCTGCTCGGGGACCGCCATCGCGCCCACCTGGGTGCTCACGGCCGCTCACTGCCTCGAGGCCGCCGAGCAATACGCCGATGGCGGCTTCTCGCTGTACGTCGCCGTGGGCGACGACCTGTACCAGGAGAGCGGCATCGACGAGGCGGTCCCCGCCGCGGCCACCTTCATCCACCCCGACTACGGCGGCATCGACACCCTGCCGCCTGTGTGGGACGTGGGGCTGATCGAGCTGGAGCGCGACCTCGAGACGGCCGACCCGCTGGTGGTCAATGGCGCGCCCCCCGACGGCGGCTGGCGCGGCGGCGACCTCGACCTGGTGGGATGGGGCGTGACCACCGACGGCGCGCAAGACGCCGGCCTCAAGCGCACCGTCACGGTGCCCTACGAGACCCACGACGCCCAGTTCATCTACGTCTGGTCTCCCGGCACCAACGTCTGCCAGGGCGACTCCGGGGGCGCCATGCTGCGCCGCACCGACGACGGCCTCCGGCTGGTGGGCGTGCACAGCTTCGTCTTCTCGGGAAGCGCGAGCGTGCCGCCCTGCGCCGCGGGCGGGTCGGCGGCCACCCGCACCGATCAGATCGTGGACTTCCTGGCCGACCACATGGACGTCAGCGAGCGCGACGGCGTGGTGAGCATCGACGGCTCGGACCGCGAGGGCAGCAATGGGCTGCCGGCCGAGACCCAAGCCGGGTGCCAGGCGGCCCCTGGGGCGCTGCACGGGGTGAGCGGGCTGCTGGCCCTGCTCGCGGCCGGGGCCGGGGGGCTCAGTCGGAGACGCGGACCGTGTGGGCCGCCGCAGCGGGGCTCCAGGTGGCGCTCCACCCGCCATCCACCAGGCCAGACAGGGCGCGCCACTCCACCGTGAGCCCATCGGTGACCGCGCCGAGGGCCGCGTCGAGCAGGGCAGCGTGCGTGGCGGGAGCGAGGCCGCACGCGGGCACGGCGTCGGCGCCCGCAGACGACGACGCGGGCACCGTGAAGGTCGCCGACGCGCCCGCTCCCGCGACGACGAGCGGCGCGACGGCCGGCACCAGGTGGGCGGCCTCGCAGGCCACACCGTCGAGCTCGAGGGTGTAGGCCATGGGTGCGAGCAAGGCCGTGCCCCCGGAGGGCGTGACGGCGGCCAGGCTCGACCCGTCCGGGTGGAGACCGGTCAACCGCACGCGGGCTTCGCCTTCCCCCGTCTCTGCGGTCACCTCGAGCGGCAGGCGGGCCTGCACCGCTGCGTCGAGGGCGACGCCGAGGAGTGGATCGAGGAGGGCGGCGTCGACGCCGTCCGGCGACAACGGGCTGGCGCGATCCGGCGCCCGCCAGGCCGGGGCCGAGCCGTCGAGCGCCGCGTCCCAGGACAGGTGGAGGCCGTCGGGGTCGCCCGCGGCCCCCAGCGTGACGGCCGCGCCGTCGTTCTCGCTCTCGACCGCCGCGTCGAGCCACGGGGCCCAGCGGCACGCCGCCGCCGCAATGCCCGGCTGCGCGTGGCTCTCCCACAGCCCCGACCCCGCGCCCAGGGTGACCGCGTCGATGCAGTCGGCCTCGGGCGCCAGGCTCCACGTCGGCGAAGCCGCATCGATCGCGACGTCGAGTCCCAGCCCAGCGCAGGAGAGGGGGTCCCCCGCGCCCGCAACTCCGCCCACCGTGGCGACCAGGTCGCCGGTGAACGACGCGCCCCCCGCGCCCTCCTGGGTGACCTCGACCCCCCAGGCCACGATCGAGCCCGCGACGTCGAGATCGAGCCGCCCGGTGGACGGGTCGAGGGTGGCAGCAAGGGAGACCGCGGCGGCGCCGGTGAGCCGCACCGTCTCGGTGATGTCCGCGCACTCGATCCCCAGCGGACATGGCGCGCAGGTGCGCTCGGCCAGCACGCGGCCGGCGGCGGGCTCGAAGTCGGGCACCTGCGCGAAGGCCCCCACGCTCGCCGCCAGCGCGTCGCCGCCCGCGCGCCCGATCTCGGCCCGCATCCCATCGGCGAGGTCGGTCGCGACGGCCTCGGCCTCGGCCACCTGCGCGATCACCTGCCGCGTGGCGCCGTCGAGGTCGGTGGCCAGCACCCGCGCGACGTCGAAGGGCACGCCCCCCAGCGCGACCGGGGCGGAGAAGGACCCGTCGGCCCCGACCACCACCGAGGCGCCGCTCACCGTGAGCGTCGCGACGCGCTCGACGGGCCGCGCCACGCCGGTGACCAGGGGGTCCGCGCCCACCGCGTAGAAGGCAGGCCGGTCGAGCGTGAGCACGAGCGGATCCGCGCCACCGCCGCCGTCGCCGTCCGCGCCGTCGCCTCCGCCGTCCGCGCCGTCGCCGGGCTCACCCGCGTCGTCTCCGTCGACCGAGCCGTCCACGTCTCCGGCCCCCACGTTCGACCCCTTCCCGGGATCGCAGCCCACCATCGTGAGCATCAGCAGCAGGGTGGGTCGCATGGGGGCTCCTCGAGCGGGCGTCTGGACGCTGGCGCGCCATCCTACTCGCTCGGGGCGACCCGCTCACTCGGCGGGGGGCTCTCGACGACGCCCCGCGTCCGGAGAAGACACGAACTCGTCCTCTACGATCTCGTGGCCACGCATCTTCTCCCAGAGGTTCTTGCGGGAGATGCCCAGTCGCTGCGCGGTGCGCGTCCGGTTTCCGCCGTTGGCTCGCAGCGCGGCGACGAGGTGGCGGCGCTCGAATCGAGCCACCGCGGCCGACAGCGAGAGGGTGCGCTCCGGGATCGAGAGGCCGGGAGCCACCCCCCGCACGATCTCGTCGGGCAAGTGCTTCACGTCGACCTCAGCCCCACGCGACAGGACCACCGCGTGCTCGACGGCGTGCGCCAGCTCGCGGACGTTGCCCGGGTAGCGCCACCGCAGCAACATGCCGCGAGCACGGGGCGTCATCTTCACGGAACCCCCCCCCAACCGCTGCACGAAGTGCTCGATGAGCAGGGGGATGTCGCTGGGCCGGTCTCGCAGCGGAGGGACCACAAGCTCGACCACCTTGAGCCGGTAGTACAGGTCTCTTCGGAACCCACCCGATTCGACGAGCGCGCGCAGGGGCCGGTTGGTCGCTGAGACCACCCGGACGTCAACCGGCACCGGCCGGCCGACCCCGAGGGCCTGCACCACGCCGTCTTCGAGCACCCGCAGCAGACGGGCCTGGGCGGCCGCGGGCAGCTCGGCCACCTCGTCGAGGAAGAGGGTGCCGCGGTCGGCGGCTCCGAACAGGCCCGCGCGCTCGTCGCGCGCGCCGGTGAAGGCTCCCTGGGCATGCCCGAACAGCTCGGCCTCGAGCAGCGAGTCGGGGAACGAGGCGCAGTTGATGGCGACGAAGGGCGCGCCCTCGCGGGGGCTGCGCGCGTGAACGAGGCGCGCGACCAGCTCCTTTCCCGTGCCGCTCTCGCCGGTCACGACCACCGACGCGGCGCTCCGCGCCACCGCATCGGCCTGGTCGATCAGGCGGAGCAGCGCGGGAGACCGCCCCACCAACCGCACCGGATCGGTCGAGGCGCGCCCGCTCCCGTTGGCACCTCGGCCGCTGGTCAACAAGAACCTCCGCAGGCGGCTCGATCAAATGCCGACTGGCGACCTCCCTAAGGTGTCCGGGACCGCCACTGCAAGCGGATGAACCAAAACAAGGCGCGTTGGAACACAGCCCCTACCCTCACAACCCACAACTCCCGACCTCTCCGCGGCACGTTACCAAACGGTAACGCTTTGACTCGCGAGAGAGCTGTCATCTCATCCCAACGCGAACCCGGTCCGGCGCCTGCAGTTCGCAGAATCAGTGCGTTGCGGTTCTCCGCCGTCTCGGCACAGCGATCGCATCGAAACGCGCCGTGTTGGAGGTTCGGCCCGCCCACGGATGTCACCGTTGCTGCCCCGCTGCACACCGCCGCACACCGCCGCACACCGCAGCGGCGCGTCTCCCCACTTGCCGGACAACGCGGGGGGAGAGGCCGGGTTCCACCACGAGAGACGGCGGACCCGGCGCCGGGGATCCCGGGGATCCCGGGGATCGCGTGCCCCGCCCCGGAGACCCGCACGCCGGCGCTCGTCTCGGGATGGGTCGAACCTCCCCGGTCATCCCCCCTGCTGGCCGGCCACCGCCCGCAACAGCGCCGTGGCGGCGTCTCCGACTCCCCAGATGGGCAGGCGCCCCCGGGCCGCCGCCGGGTCTCCGAGGGCCACGAGCCCCGCGGACAGCCGCCCGTCGCGCACGGCGGTGGGCCACCCCGCGGCCAGGCGCGCCCACCCGGCGGCCGGGTCGGATCCGCCCAGCTCTTCGGACGTGGGCAGGGCCAACACCACCGCCCGACCCGGGGCGCTCCGCTCCCCCAGCGCGAGGGCCACCCGCCCCATGGTGAGCCGGGGGTTGATCTCCACGAGAGGGTGCAGGCGGGCCGACCCGTCTGGGCGCTGCACCACCATGGCGTCGATGCCCACCGGCCCCCGCACCCCGGCGACGCGCAGGGCCGGGCCGACCGCGTCTCGCAGCGCCCGGGCGACGCGGTCGAGGCGGCGCGGGTCGCGGCCGTCCCCCACCAGCAGGCGACGCGCAGCCACCGGCAGGTCCACCATCGGCCCCTGGCCCGAGGCGGCCCGGAAGCGACCCGTCGAGTCGGTCCAGAAGCGGGTCCACCCTGCCACCGTGGCGCGGTCGGGCCCCAGGTCGAGGTGCAGCGACAGATCGGCGATCCGATCGTGCAGGGGCTCGACCACCACCGCACCCTGCGCGGCCAGCGCGCGGGCGCCCCAGCGCAAGGCGGGCGCGGGGTCGGCGCCGGGCTGCAGCCGGGTCGCGCCGTGGCCTGCGCTGCCCCACGGAGCCTTGAGCACGGCGCCGCGGCCGGACCGCGCACGCACCGCCGCGTCGAGCTCGCCCGGGGAGCGGGCCACCACGCCCAAGTCTTCGGAGGAGACCAGGGCGTCGGCCCACTCGGCACGCAGCGCCTCGAGCGCGGCGCGCCGCAGGGGCAGGCTCCACGCCTTGCTGAAGGTCTGCGGGTCGGGCCGGGGCGGCGGCGCGGCGCTTCGGCTGACCAGGGGCGCCAGGGTGGCGTGCGCGGTCGGGCTCCAGCCCCAGGGCTGCAGCGCCGCGACCCGCGGGTGCGGAAAGGCCGCACGAGAGAGCCCGTCTGCGAGGGCGTGCAGCTCGGGAAGCGGCTGCCCCGCGGCCACCCACGCGTCGCGCCACGCCGCCGACGGCATGGCCGGCACCAGCACCACGTCGTCTCGGCGGGCGAACGCCACCGGCACCAGCGCAAGGTCGGCGGCCAACGCCTGCAGCCGCCGAGCGGGCGTGCCATGCAGCTCGATCTCGCACAGGGGATTGCAGTGGTAGACGACCGGAGGGCGGCCCCGGCTGCGGCGCCAGCGGGTCAACCGCTCGATCAGGTCGTCGTCGAAGCCCACAGCGCGACGACTCTCGGCGTGAAAGCCCAGGCCGCGGGCCCGGCTCGGGCTCAGCGGCAGCTGGAGGCGGGCCACCCAGGCGTCCCAGTCGGACCAGCCCGGCGGCTTCCACCGGCGCAGCCAGCCCAGCCCGTGCCGCACATGCCCCACCTCGTCTGCGTAGACCTGGTCGAGCACCGCGGCGCTCTCGAGGTCACCCGCCTCCCGGAACCACGCCCCGAAGGTGCGCGCGAAGTCGAGGTTGGCCTGCTCGAACACCAAGCTCAGGCGGCACATGACGTCCATCGGCGAGGGCGCGTCGGCGCAGGCGTCCCAGAAGAAGCCGCTCAACGGGAGCGCGCCCAGCTCGAGCCCCAAGGCGTCGAGCCGAGACAGGTACAAGGCGAGGTGCCGCTGCTCGTCGCGCAGCACCTTCAGCACGCCGAGCCGCCAGCCGTCGGGCGCGTCGGGGAAGGCCAGCAGGGCCGCCGCGAGCAGCTCGGTGGCCAGCAACTCGTGGTTGGCGAAGCTGTGCAGCAAGGCGGCCCGCGCGGCTGGGTCGTCGAGCTGCTGCCGACGAGGGAGGGGCGCGTGGGCGGCCTTCGAGGCGATCGCGAGGGCCGCGGACCGCGCCGGGCGGCGCACCCGGCGCGCCGGCGCGCGATCGAGCACGACGTCGGCCTGCAGCAACTTGTCCTGCAGATCTCCGCCCATCAGCACGCGCTCGGCGAAGGCCGACAGCTCCACGACACCTCCAGCACCCTCCGGTAGCCCGGCCCGATCGGGTAGGCAGGGAGCGCCCGCGGAGGCCCCCATCGCCCGCCTGCTCGCCCTGTCCGATCTGCACGTGAACCACCGGCGCAACCTCGAGGCGCTGCACGCGATGTCGCCGCACCCCCACGACCACCTGCTCGCGCCCGGCGACCTGGGCGACGAGCCCGAGCACCTCGACCAGGCCTTCGAGGCGCTGACCCCGCGCTTCGCGTCGGTGACCTGGACCCCCGGCAACCACGAGCTGTGGGACCGAAGGGGGACCGGGCTCCGCGGAGAGGCCCGCTACGAGGCCCTGGTCGCGGTGTGCCGCCGCTGGGGCGTGCGCACCCCCGCCGACCCGCCCTGGGTCTACGACGGCGCGGGCGGACGGGCCCTGGTGGTGCCCCTGTTCCTGCTCTACGACCTCAGCTTCCGACCCGACGACGTCGCACGCGACGCGGTGGTCGCGTGGGCGGCGGCCGACGGCATCCGCTCGACCGACGACCGCTTCCTCCACCCCGATCCGCACCCCACCATCGACGCGTGGAGCGACGGTCTGCTCGACCGGGCGGCACGCCGCCTCGACGACGCCGCGGCGCTGGGGCTGCCCTTGGTGGTCACCAGCCACTTCCCCTGGCGCCGCGACCTGGTGCGCTTCGACCGCGTTCAGGGCGGGCGGGTGAAGCGCTTTGTGCCGTGGTGCGGCACCCGCGCCACCGAGCGCTGGCACACGCGCTGGCCCATCTCGGTGGTGGTCCACGGCCACCTGCACATGCGCGCCACCGACTGGCGAGACGGCGTGCGCTTCGAGGAGGTCGCCTTGGGCTACCCGCGCCACTGGGACGCGTCGCTCGGCGCCGCCCACTACCTGCGCGAGATCCTGCCTGGACCGCCCGCCACGGCCCCCACTGCAGGCCCCCACTGGCACTTCTGACGCCGTCGCGACGCCCCATCCACGAGCGGCATGGGGGGACACCCGCGACCGGGAGCGCGCGCCCCCCTACGGCGTGCGGACGCGCTCGAAGACCTTCCCGATGACCTCCTCGACGGTGAGCCCCTCGGCCTCGGCCTCGTAGGTGAGCAGCACGCGGTGGCGCAGGACGTCGAGCCCGATGGCCTTGACGTCGTCGGGGGTGACATAGCCGCGGCCCTCGAGGAAGGCGTGCGCGCGGGCGGCGGCGGCGAGCGACAGCGTCGCGCGGGGTGAGGCGCCGAACTCGACGAAGCGGCCGATATCGAGCCCCGCCTCGGCGGGGAACCGGGTCGCGTGCACCAGCTCGACGATGTAGCGGCTGATCACGTCTTCCATGCGGAGCAGGCCCAAGACCGACCGCGCCCGCAGCAGGTCGTCCACCGAGGCCACCGCGGTGGGCGGCGGCCCCCCGCTCTGCGCGAGCTGCAAGATCCGCAGCTCGTCGTCTTTGCTCGGGTAGCCGACCTTCACCTTGAGCATGAAGCGGTCGGACTGGGCCTCGGGCAGGGGGTAGGTGCCCTCTTGCTCGATGGGGTTCTGCGTGGCGAGGACGAGGAAGGGAGCGGGCAGCGCGAAGGTCTGGTCGCCGATGGTGACCTGGCGCTCCTGCATGGCCTCGAGCAGCGCGCTCTGCACCTTGGCCGGCGCGCGGTTGATCTCGTCGGCCAGCACGATGTTGGTGAAGATGGGCCCCTGGTGGGTGGTGAAGCCCTGGGTGCGCGGGTTGTAGATCTGCGTGCCGATGATGTCGGCGGGCAGCAGGTCGGGGGTGAACTGCACGCGCTTGAAGTCGAGGCGCATGGCGTCGGCGAGCGACCGCACCGTGAGGGTCTTGGCCAGGCCCGGCACCCCCTCGAGCAGCACGTGGCCGCCGGTGAGCAGGCCGATGAGCAGCCGGTCCACCATCACGGTCTGACCGACCACCCGCCGCGACACCTGCTCGCGGATGCCCGAGATCAGCGGGTGCACCGCGCGCACGCGGGCTTCAATGTCGGCCACGGAGAGGGGGGCGTCGGGGGTCACGACGTCGGACATCGGGGCGGCTCCAGGGTCAGGCGGCGGGCGCACCAAGGGCAGGCGCGCAGGGGGCCAGTGTGTTCACGGCTCCCACAACGGCAAGGTGCGGTCGCGGGGACTCAGCTCGGTGGCGGCCAGCGGCCAGTCGATGGCCAGCGCCGGGCTGTCCCACCGGAGGCCGCCCTGGTGGTCGGGGCGGTACGGCGCCGACATGAAGTAGAAGATCTCGGCGCCGTCGGTGAGCGATTGGTAGCCGTGCGCGAAGCCCGTGGGCACGAAGACCATGCGGTGGTCGTGCTCTTCGAGCACCGTGGCCCAGTGTCGGCCCTGCGTGGGCGAGCCCGGCCGCAGATCCACCATCACGTCGAACACCCGCCCGCGCACGCAGTGGATGAGCTTGGCCTCTTCGAAGGGCGCGGTCTGGTAGTGCAGCCCCCGCACGGTGCCCGCGCGCGCGTTGAAGCTGCCGGGGGGCGGGGCCCCGGCCCGGGGGGCGCCGAGG
>JBDQIL010000069.1:0-9548 GCA_040264415.1 Myxococcota bacterium | reverse complement strand
CGGCACATTCGGGCTCACAGCGCTCGGGGGCCCCTCAACGAGAACAAGCCCCCGGAGGGGCTTGTTCAGTAGATGGTATCCCCAACGGGATTCGAACCCGTGTTGCCGGGATGAAAACCCGGTGTCCTGACCAGACTAGACGATAGGGACGAAACAATAGGGCGGAGCGAGCTTCGAAGAGGTGGGTCGCACAGGGCTCGAACCTGTGACCCTCGGCTTAAAAGGCCGGTGCTCTACCAACTGAGCTAGCGACCCGCTCAGCACTCATAACGAGGCGAGCGGGCGGGCGTCAACGGCCAGCGTCGTCGTCGTCGGCCGAGAGCAGATCTCCACGGAGGATCACCGCCTCGCGACCGGGCCCGGTGCCGACCAGAACCACGGGTACGCCCGCCAATTTCTCGATCCGGTCGACGAAGGCCCGGGCGGCAGACGGCAGCTCGGCCCAGGTCGACACGCCCGCGAGATCCTCATCCCATCCGTCGAGCTCTTCGTAGACGGGGTTGAGGTCCGCGTAGCCCTCGGGCCGAGAGGGCACGCCGCGGCCCTCCTGGTAGCCAGTGGCCACGCGGATCGGGTGGAAACCAGTGAGGACATCGAGCTTGGTGAGCGCCAAGTGGGTCACGCCACTCATTCGAATCGCCCGCTTGAGCAGCGGCAGGTCGAGCCAGCCGCACCGGCGTGGACGCCCCGTGGTTGCGCCGAACTCGTGCCCGACCGACCGCAGCCGCGCGCCGGTCTCGTCGTCGAGCTCGGTGGGAAAGGGCCCCGCCCCCACGCGGGTGCAGTAGGCCTTGGCCACGCCGACCACCGCGTGGAGGTCGCGGGGGCCGACCCCGGACCCCGCACAGGCCCCCCCAGCGACGGTGTTCGAGGAGGTGACGAAGGGGTACGCGCCATGGTCGACATCGAGGAAGGACCCCTGCGCCCCCTCAAAGAGGATGGTCTCTCCGGCGTCGATGGCGTCATGAAGGGCCGCGACGGTGTCGGTGACGTAGGGAGCCAAGCGCTCGGCGACTGGGGCCAAGCGGGCCATGAGCGCGTCGATCTCGAAGCCCTCTTTGCCGTACCACTCGCGCAGGATGCGGTTCTTCTCGGGCAGGACGCTCTCGAGGCGCCGCCGAAGCGCGACCGGGTCGATGAGGTCGGCCATGCGGACCCCGCGGCGCGCCACCTTGTCCTCGTAGCAGGGGCCGATGCCCTTGCGGGTGGTGCCGATCTGCTCGCCGCCCAAGGCGTCTTCGCGGCTGGCGTCGAGCTCGCAGTGGTAGGGCATGATGACCTGCGCCGCGTCGCTGAACTGCAGGCGGCCTGGCGCGACCGCGCCCCGCGACGCCTCGAGCCCGTCGAGTTCGGCGAGGACCGTCTCTGGATCCACCACGACGCCGTTCCCGACGATGCAGTTCACGCCCTCGTGCAAGACGCCGCTCGGGATGACGTGAAGGACGACCTTCTCGCCACCGACGACCAAGGTGTGGCCCGCGTTGTTTCCACCCTGGAAGCGGACCACATGGCGGGAGCGGCGGGCGAGCAGATCGACGATCTTGCCCTTCCCCTCGTCGCCCCACTGAAGGCCAACGACGACGCGATTGAGGGGGGACAGATCGGTGCGCGTGGGAGCGGTCATAGTGGTCCTGTCGCAGAGGGAGGCAGGGGCCGGCCGGCGCCCTAACCGATTGCGGCCCGCGGGCCCCAGGCCCCTACTTCAGGGTCTTCACCCGCTCCTTGGCCTTGAGGTGGTGCTTGTCGATGTCGAGAACCCGCTTGTACTGAGCACGAGCGTTCACCGTCAGGCCCAGCTCCTCGTAGAGCTCCCCCAGGCCCATCCGAAACTCGATGCTGTTGGGCTCGAGCTTGATCGCGTTTCGCATGTGCTTCAGCGCCTCGCGCCGGTCATCGTCGACCCGCCGGGTGAGCAGGCCCAGCCGGTAGTGAGCGCGGGGATGCTCGGTGCCGTACTCGACCGCCTTGCGGTAGTTCGCCAAGGCCTCTCGGTAGTTGGCGAAGCTGTCGGCGCTCTCGGCGGCAGCCACGAAGCCCCGCGACTGGACCTTTCGTGCCTCGAGGTTGAGCTCATCGGCGAGCTTTCCGATGGTCGCGTTCTTGGGGTGAAAGGTGCGCGCGAGCTGGATCGAGGCGTTGGCCTTCAGCACGCGGCCGGCCTCTCGGTGGACGAGGGCCTCTTTGTAGTGCCGCTTCGCCTTCTGGATGCGCTCTGCGACCTGCTTTCGTACCTCTTCGAGGGCCTTGGCCCGACGGGCGTCGGTGCCAGGCTGCCGCGGCGGGGCCTTTCGCCGGCGCGTGGGCGGGCGCGCCCGCGACGGCCGAGTCGCAGACGTCGACGGACCGGACGCGGCGCGCGGGGCGGGAGGTGCCTGGGCGGGGCGCGGCTGGTGCCGCTCCTCGATGCGAGATCGGTTCTCAAGGTCGTAGGTGTAGCGACCCGCCTCGCTGCCAAGGGTCCGCCATGCGTCGGTGATGGCCACGAACACCGCTTCGAGGGGCTCCTCGTAGTCGCCGAGGTCTTTGCGGAAGAAGCGGTCGGGGTGCCACTGACGACTGAGGTCGTAGAAGGCCTCCTGGATGGTCTCGCGGTCGGCGTCTGGCGCCACCCCCAAGATCTCGTAGTGGGTGCCTTCGTCGCTGAGCGCGTACAGCTCATCGATGGTCGCCTGCTCCTCGGGAGACAGAGCGATGTCGGACATACGGGAACTCCTCGGATCCCCGACACCATATCGCGCGGCTCAGTCGCGATCCTCCTCGCCCGGCTCGACGCGGGCCCGCGGGTGCGACGCTCGGTAGACCCGCATGAGGTGCGCGGCGTCGATGTGGGCGTAGCGCTGCGTGGTGCCGAGAGACGCGTGACCGAGTTGCTCTTGAATGGCGCGGAGGTCGGCGCCGGCCCCCAGCAGGTGGGTCGCACAGGAGTGCCGCAGCGCGTGGGGGTGCAGGTCGTGGATGCCGCTCTGGGCCCCCGCGTCGCGCACGATTCGCCAAGCCGACCGCGCAGACAATCTGCCCCCGCGGTTGTTCCGAAAGAGGGCGCCCGAGCCGCCCATCTCGGCGATCCAGTCTCGAAGCGCCGCCGCAGCAGGCGGGCCGAAGGGCACCACGCGATCCTTGTCGCCCTTCCCCGCCTCGACGCGGACCAGCCCCGACGCGAGGTCGAGGTGCGAGACGTCGAGCGCCACCGCCTCGGAGACCCGCAGCCCGGCTCCATACAAGAGCTCGAGCAGGGCGCGATTGCGGACCGCGAACCAGCCAGATTGTGTCGGACGTTCGACCACCTCGGCGGCCTCGTCGACGTCGAGGAAGCGCGGTGTTCGACGGGGGACCCGCGGCGCCTTGAGCCGCTCGGCTGGGCTCCGGTCGAGCCGGCCCCGCTCCACCATCCACGCGTAGAACGCTCGCAGGTGGGCCACCCGTCGCGCGGTGGTGGCCGGCGCGGGGCGCCGGACCGGGTCGCGGGCGAGCCACCGGCGCAGGTGCGACAGGTCCGCCTCTCGCAGCGGTCGGTCGCCCAGCCACTCCGCCAAGCTTCCCAAGTCGCCCCGCGCCGCCCGCATCCAGGTCTCGGTTCTCATGGGCAGCAACCTCGTCATCGTCGAGTCTCCGGCCAAGGCCCGCACTATCGAACGCTACCTGGGGGAGGGCTTCCGGGTCGAAGCCTCGGTCGGCCACATCCGCGATCTTCCGCGAAACGCCGCCGAGATCCCGAAGGCCCAGAAGAAGCACAAGTGGGCCCGACTCGGGGTCAACGTCGAGGGGGGCTTCGAGCCGCTCTACGTCGTCCCGGCCGAGAAGAAAGAGCAGGTCAAGATGCTCAAGGACGCCTTGAAAGACGCCGACATGCTCTACCTGGCGACAGATGAGGACCGCGAGGGGGAGAGCATCTCGTGGCACCTCCTCGAAGTCCTCAAGCCGAAGATCCCGGTCAAGCGGCTGGTCTTCCACGAGATCACCAAAGAGGCGATCGAGAACGCGCTCAAGAACGCCCGTGAGATCGACCTCGACCTGGTCCGCGCGCAAGAGACCCGGCGCATCGTCGACCGGCTGTTCGGCTACGAGGTGTCGCCGCTGCTGTGGAGGAAGATCCGTCCGCAGCTGTCGGCCGGCCGCGTGCAGTCCGTGGCGGTGCGCCTGGTGGTCGAGCGCGAGCGGGAGCGCCTCGCGTTCACGCCCGCCCGCTGGTGGGACGTGTCGGCGACCTTCGCGACAGACGGAGGCGCCCAGGTCTCTGCCGAGCTGAGCACCTGGCAGGGCGACCGCGTCGCAGCCGGCCGCGACTTCGGTGAGGACGGCAAGCTCAAGAAGGGCCGTAAGGTCCGGGTGCTCTCCGAGGCCGAGGCCAAGGGGATCGTCGAGGCGCTGACGGGCGGCGCGGCCAAGGTGCTCGACGTCGAAGAGAAGCCCTACACCGACAAGCCCGCGCCTCCCTTCACGACCTCGACGCTGCAACAGGAGGCCAACCGCAAGCTGAGGTGGACCGCTCGCCGCACCATGTCGGTCGCCCAGCGACTCTACGAGAATGGCTGGATCACCTACATGCGGACCGACTCGATGACGCTGTCGTCGCAGGCCGTCGCGGCCGCCCGCGGGCTCATCGAACAGCAGTACGGCAATGACTACCTCCACAAGTCGGTGCGGACCTACAAGTCGAAGGCCAAGAACGCCCAAGAGGCCCACGAGGCGATTCGCCCTGCGGGATCCACCTTCCGGTCGATCGAAGACGCCGGCCGCGAGCTTCAAGGCGACGAGGTTCGCCTCTACGAGCTGATCTGGAAGCGGACGGTCGCCTGCCAGATGGCCAACGCGCGCGGCAAGTACGTGACCGTCACCATCGAGGCGGGCGACGGCGCCTTCCTCGCGCGGGGCAAGACCATCGAATTCGCAGGCTACCGACGCGCCTATGTCGAGGGCTCCGACAACCCCGACGCAGAGATCGCCGATCAGGAGCGGGTGCTCCCACCGATGAAGGTCGGGGGTCCGCTGACCGCCGCCGAGCTCGAGCCCAAGGGCCACGAGACCCGGCCTCCTGCGCGCCTCACCGAGGCCAGCCTCGTGCGCGAGCTCGAAGCGCGGGGCATCGGGCGTCCGTCGACCTATGCCAGCATCATCGACACCATCCAGCGTCGCAACTACGTCTTCAAGAAGGGGTCGGCGCTCGTACCCACGTTCACCGCCTTCGCGGTCACCAAGCTGCTCGAGCAGCACCTGGCATGGCTGGTGGACTACACCTTCACCGCACGGATGGAGGACCAGCTCGACGACATCGCGGTCGGTCAGGACAACTCGCGGGCATACCTCGAGCGCTTCTACCTGGGAGAGGCCGGTCTGAAGGACCGCCTCGACGACGCAGGCGACAAGATTGACCCCAGGACGGTGTGTACGATCCCAGTGGGCGAAGATGAGGACGGCACACAGATCGACGTGCGAGTGGGCCGCTATGGCCCGTTCTTGTCGTCGGGCGACACCCGCGCCGACATCCCCGAGGATCTGCCACCGGACGAGCTCTCGATCGAGCGGGCGCGCGAGCTGATCGCGAAGCGAAAGGAGGGCCCCAAGGTGTTGGGGCCCGACCCTGACACCGGCGACGACGTCTACCTGCTGGTGGGCCGTTTCGGGCCCTACATCCAGCTGGGCGGCATGAAGCCTGACGAAGCTGGGGTGCTCAAGCCCGTCGTCACCAAGGGCAAGAAGGCGGAGAAGCCCAAGCGGGCGTCGCTGCTCAAGGACATGCAGCCCGAGGAAGTGGGCCTGGAGACCGCCCTGAAGCTGCTGGAGCTGCCGCGCGACCTGGGGCCCCACCCCGAGACCGGCGAGCCCGTACACGCCGCCAACGGCCGCTACGGCCCCTACGTCAAGTCCGGCAAGACCAGCCGCAGCATCCCAGAGGACGACAACGTCTTGACGATCCAGCTCGACAAGGCCGTCGAGATCCTCAAGACGCCCTCGAAGCGGTCGAGGGGTCCGTCGCCCCTGAAGTCGCTCGGCACCGACGAGCGGACCGGACGCACGGTGCAGCTCATGAAGGGCCGCTTTGGTCCGTACGTCACCGACGGCGAGACCAACGCGTCGTTGCCCCGTGGCCGCGACCCCCAAGCGGTCGAGCTGCCCGAGGCGATCGAGCTGATCATCAAGCGTGAGAACGCGCCCAAGCGGCCCAAGCGCGGCGCGCGGAAGGCGCCCGCGAAGAAGAAGGCGCCCGCGAAGAAGCCCGCGGCGAAGAAGAAGGCGCCCGCGAAGAAGCCCGCAGCGAAGAAGCCCGCGGCGAAGAAGAAGGCGCCCGCAAAGAAGCCCGCGGCGAAGAAGCCCGCGGCGAAGAAGAAGGCGCCCGCGAAGACAGCGCCCGCCGCCACGGCAGAGACCGACTGAGCCACGGGCTGACCGCTCAGTAGAAGAGCAGCCCCCACTCTTCTTCAATGACGCGACGCTGTTCGGGATCGGTGGCGTCGAGGTGGTCGAACAACACCTCTGCCGCGACGCGCCGGACCGACGGCAGATCGAGGACCCCAGAAGCGGGGTCTTCGTCGAGCAGCCGGTCGTTGACGGTCTCGAGCATTCGCTCGTCGAGGTGCCCCAGGTCGACCAGCAGATCGAGCAGCGCGCTCGCCGCAGGCTCGACCTCCAGGACCGTGTGAGCGGGCGCGACCGCCAGCTTGGCAGAGGCGGACGCGGAGGCGGAGGCGGCGGGATCGCGGGGCATGGGCGCTCAGGCACGAGGCCCGCTCCCCTATCCGCCGACACGGTCGGTGGGCAGCGACGCGAGGCGGAAGCGGTCTCCGGGGCAGGAGCAGATGTGGCCAGCGAGCTGGTGCCGCGCCAAGTCCTCGGCGAGCTGTGCGGGATGCTGCTGGACCGACTCGAGGAGCTGGTCGAAGCTGAGCTCGCCCTGCGCCAACGCCGCCAACACCGGGTCGGATGAGCGGGCTCGAACGGCATCGGTTCGGCCCGTGAGGCCGGGTACTGCGGAGACAATATCATGGATATTTACCGCTACGCTCGCTCCCTGACGCAAGAGGCGGATGCAGCCCGACGCCACTTCACAGAGGGGGTGCCCGGGCACGGCCAACACCTCGCGCCCAAACGCCGCAGCATGGCGGGCTGTGATCAGGGAACCGGAGCGCTCGCCGGCCTCGACCACGACCGTCGCGAGTGAGAGCCCAGCGATGACCCGGTTGCGCCGAGGGAAGGTGTGCCGCGCTGCTGGTGTCCCGGGCAGGAACTCGCTCAGCACCAGGCCACCCGCGTCGAGGATTCGGTCGAGGCAGCGGCGCTGCGTGGTCGAGAAGGCCCGATCGAGGGCCTGGCCCACCACCGCCACCGTCGCGTGTAGAGCGGCTCCGTGGGCGTGCTGGTCGATCCCATGTGCGAGCCCGCTGACCACCACGCCCCCGCTGTCGGCCACCCCCCGGGCGAGCCTGCGGGCCATCCGGGCCCCATCGCCCGTACACCGCCGCGCCCCGACGATCGACACACACGGCCGCTCAAGCAGCTCGAGATCCCCGCGCCAGAAGAGCACCGGCGGCGCCATGGGGGTGCCGCGCAACAGCGGCGGGTAGCCCTCGCCCGCGAGCGTGAGGGCTGGGTCTGGCGTGACCAGCGGGCCGATCGCCGAGGCCAGCAGCCGGGCATGACGAGCAGTCAGCCCCATGCGCCGAAGGGTCGCTTCGGACAGCGACGGCCAGCTGGATGCAGGCGCACCCGCATCGAGCAGCGGTGAGAAATCGACGCGTCCGCCCAAACGAGCGGCGGCGGTCCAAAAGGGCGAGAGGTGTGGCACGGGTCGGGTCCTGGACCCGAGGCGCGCCGCGGCTGCACCCTTCGCGTACCGGCCCGACAGCCGCGTCGCAAGGGCGAAGCGGAGCTACTCGACCTTCTGGGTCACCCGCGCGCCAATGTCGAGGTTCTTGCTGGCGTCCGTGACGACAGCAGCGGCCGAGTCCTGATCGACCCGCACGACCACCAGGCGACCGACCACCGAGTGTGGGAGGTCGAAGTCCTCCTTCTTGATGTCGAGCCGCTCGTCGCGCTGCTCGGTCACGTAGAAGGTGTTGCCGACCCTCACCCCGTCGGCCCGGCCGCGATCGATAAACACCGTCTCGCCGGTGCTCATGCTGAACACCTCGGACTGGGTGCGCTCGATGATCGTGGCTTCCATGTCGCCGCGGGGCTCGGAGACCTCGATCTGCACCGCGACCGTCATGGGCGGACCCACCAGATCGCCTCGCACCACCTCGCTCCACGACTGCCGGATCACAGCAGAGACGTAGTCGTCGTTGCGGTGGACCACGCGGGCCTCGGCCACGACCTCGTACAGGCCCCCGAAGCGCTGACGCCAGGCATCCGGGTGGCGCACCTTCTTCTTCTTCCGCCGGAAGACGCTGACCGTGTCCCCACACTCGTAGGACTCCGGGTCGTCCACCTTCAAGTAGAGCAGGTTGCCCTCGGAGAGGAAGGTGTTGCTGTTGCGCGCCTTCTCTACGGTGCCGTAGATGTCGACCTCGTCTTTGTCGGCGAGGAAGCCCGGCGCGATGTAGCCCCGGACGGGCCGGCGCGTGTCGAAGCGGATGTTGGGACCGCATTCGGCATCGGAGGTGGCGTAGTTCACGTCGTCTAGGACGTAGCCATCACGGCTGCCGCCCGTGGGCTCGAGGTCGACCTGGGGGGGCTCGACCAGGGTGCCCATCCGAAAGACGATCCGGTTGCCCGGATAGATCCAGTGGGGGTTGGTGATCTGCTCGTTGATCGACCAGAGGCGCGGCCAGTACGTCGGATTTCCGAGGAACCGCCCGGAGATCTCCCAGAGGGTGTCGCCGGGCTGGACGACGTAGTAGTCGGGGGCGCCGGCGCCGAAACCGACGGCGTCTCCGCCGAAGCCGTCCTGGGCCGCGGCCACCGGAGCAGCCAGCAGCAGCGCGCCCGCCGCGACGCGGGGCAGCCAGGGATGGGGGGTGCGGGTCCGAGGCATCGTCGACTCCAGGAGATCAGCAGAACCATCGCAAAGATGGGGTGGCGTGTCAAGGGCAGCCACCGAGGTCAGGCCCGGCCGTAGTCATCGTCGTGGCGCACGACATCATCGAGGTGCGGGGTCGACACCTCGATCACCTCGACGGTCGACCGCGCCCGCAGGCGGTGAAGGCGCCGGGGTCGGATTCGGGCGATGTCGCCGGGCCCCATGATGTGGGTCACCATCACGCCACCATCATCTTCGAGGAGGAGCTCGAGCTCGCCCGACGCGACCCGCAAGGTCTCGTCCTTCACCTCATGGTGCTGGAGCGAGAGGCGGTGCCCCTCGCGGATCACCAAGATCTTGCCGACGTAGGCGTCAGTCTCTGCCCAGATCTCCTCATGGCCCCACGGCTTGTCCACGCGACGGGCGGCGGGCGCCGGGCCCCCCACCTCAGGGCGCCACGGTCAGCAGCAGATCGTCACTCCCCAGCTCGGCCTGGAGGGCCTGTCGCCCCGCCTCAGCCCGCGCCTTGCTGCCGAAGCCACCCACACGAACCCGGTACCAGGTCTGACCATCGACCAGCGCGCCGACCGGCGCG
>JBDQIL010000068.1:0-9609 GCA_040264415.1 Myxococcota bacterium | reverse complement strand
TCCCCTACGAGTGCTGAGGGCCGCAGCGCACCCCGCCCCTCACGGGCGCGCGGCGTAGCGCATCGCGGCCGTCGCGCGCCGCTCGAGGATGTCGAAGACCGTGTCTTCGAGCGTCTGCAGCGGGTCGCGTGGCTGCCAGCCCAGCTCGTCCTCGGCGCGGGACCAGTCGATGTACCAGAAGTGGCACGCGAGCTCCATGCTCCACCGGTCGACCTTCACGCCGAAGCCGATGTTGTCGTCGCGGCCCAGCCCAGGCAACCAGCCGAGCAGGCTGCGAGCGGCCTGCGGCAGGGCCCCGAGCGGCGCCGGCTGTCCGCTGACGCGACCGAGCCGCTTGTAGAAGTCGTGGAAGGTCATGTTGGCGCCGCCGAGCAGGTAGCGCCGACCGGGCCGGCCCTTGCGGAGCGACCGCTTCACGGCGTCGGCCACGTCGCGGACATCGACGAAGGACACACCCCCCGGCGGAGACATGGGCACGCCGCCGTCGAGGAAGACGCGCACCGGGCCCGTGGACAGGCCGCGCACGTCATCGCCCGGGCCCAGCAGCAGGCTCGGGTTGAGCACCACCACCTCGAGCCCTTCGGGCGCCTTGTCGAGCAGCTCCTGCTCGCTGAACAGCTTGGCTCGGTAGTAGGTCCAGCCCTGCACCACGTCGAGCGGCGGCGCTGCGCTCTCGTCGCGCACCTCGTCGCGCTTGCTCACCCCGATGGTGCCCGACGATGACAGGTGGATCATGCGGGTGGCGCCGGCCGCGGCCGCGGCCTGGGCCACGTTCATCGTTCCGACGACATGAACCCCCCACATCTCCTCGGCGTCAGCCGGGGCGTGGGAGACCTTTCCGGCCGCGTGCACCACCACCTGGCACCCAGCAAACGCAGCCTCGAGCGACGCGGGGTCGGTGACGTCGGCAGACACCGGCGTGACGCCGGCCTGCGCGCTGCGCGAGAGCCCCGGCGGCATCGTGCCCGACCGGGAGATGGCGACCACCGAGTAGCCATCGAGCAGCTCGGCGACGATGTGGCGGCCCAGGAAGCCCGTGGCGCCCGTGACGGCGATCTTCATGGCTCAGGCTCCCACGCTGGAGGGGTCGGACAGGTTGAACACCCGGCTGAACTCAATGAGCAGCGGGATGTCGTTGGTCTTGATGGCGCCCGACATGAACTCGGCGGGCTCGGGCACATAGGCGTCTTCGACCAGCCGGGTGAAGACGTCTTCTGAGGTCTTCACCACGCAGTCGGCGGCACCGGAGGGGCGCCCGGGCTGCACCTGCACCCCGTCGCCCTTCACGCTGACGGTCCAGCGCGGGCCCTCTTTGCTGCCCAGCGAGAAGTACCAGGTGACCGGCTTCTCGAAGCGGGCCACGTCGAAGCGCTGGGGCAGAGACTTCACGGCCTTCTCGACCTTCTCGGCCGGCGTGGGCTCGCGCTTGGGGACGTCTTCGAGCTCGTCTGGGTCGAGCTCGTCGATCCGGAGCACCGTGCCGTCACGCAGCGCTGCGACCGCCTCGTGGGCCAGCCACGCCACGCGGCGAGCGGCCGCGCCCGGCTTGAGCCCGCGGGTGAGGCGACGCAGCTCGGCGAACGGCAGCGCCGGGCCAATGTGGACCGTGATCCCCCGCTGCTTGGGGAAGGCCGCACCCTTGGGCATCGCAGCGTAGGCGCCCTCGATCCAGACCGGGAGCACCGCCCGGCCGGTCTCGAGGGCGAGCTTGCCCACCATGGGCTTGAACTCGTTGAGCTGGCCGTCCGGCTGGCGGGTCCCCTCCGGGAAGATGAGCACCACCTTTCCGTCGTTCACCACCTGGGCCGCCTGCCGCATGCTGGCTCGGAAGCCAGACTTTCGGTCGAGCGGCTCGGCGTTGGTGAAGTACTTGAACCAGGCCACCTTCCACTTGTTGCCTTCGAAGAAGTAGTCCTGTGCGGCGAGGCTCGCGATGTTCTGGCCATACGGACCCAGCGCGAACTTGACCAGCCCCATGTCGAGGTGGGAGCTGTGGTTCGAGACCACGATGCAGGTCTCATTGGCGGGGATGTTCGCGCGGCCCTTTACGCGGGTCTTGAGGCCCGGCCCGTTGAAGGCGGCCTGCACATCGCCCATGCGCCGCCGAAGGGGCTCGGTGATCCACTCTGGCAGGTCGATGGCCTCGTCTTCTTCAGCCTCTTCGTGCACCACCTCGGGCGGCGGGGCGCCGACCAGGGCGGTGATCTCGGCGACGGTCTCGCAGGCCGCGAGGGCGTCGGGGTCGGGGCGGCCCGAGCCGACGACCTCGAGCGCAGCGGCCAGCTCGACGAACATCAGCGAGTCGAAGTTGAAGGCCTCACGGGGGCGGGTCTCGGCTGTGACCGACGCGGGCTCGACGCCTGCGACCGCCGCGACCGCGCGGGCGACCGGCCCCGAGAGACCCTCTCCGCGGCGCGTGGTGGTCGGGGTGGCCGCGGCGATCTTCTCGAGCACCGCCCGTGCCTCTTTGCGCTTGACCTTGCGGGTGGCGGTTCGCGGCAGATCAGCGTCGACCAGCGCGATGTGGGCGGGGCGCTGCCAGGCTGGCAGGCCCTCACAGGCCTCTTTGAGGGCGGCTCGAGCGTGGGTGTGCAGCGCGCGGCGGTCGAGGTCTTCGTGGGCCTCGATGTCGGCGACAGCCAGCAACCCGAGCTTCTCCCCGCCGCGTCCGTCGTCCAGGCCGCACAGCGTGAGCTCCTTGACGTACCGGACCACGCCCAACGAGGCCTCGACATCGTCGAGGTAGATGTTCTCGCCGTTCGAGGCGACCACCACGTCTTTCGCTCGGCCCACCAGCTTCAGGCGGCCCTTGTGGTCGAGCCGGCCCATGTCACCCGTGTGGAGCCAGCCGTCGGCGTCGATGGCCGCCTTGGTGGCCGAGGCGTTTCCAAAGTAGCCCTGCATGACGTTCGGGCCGCGGGCCAGCACCTCGCCCACGCCCTTGTCGTCGGGCTTGTCGATGCGAACCTCGACCCCGGGCACCGGCTTGCCCACCGTTCCCGGCTTGGCGCCCGGCTTGGGCAGCGCGACCGTCAGCACCGGGGCCGCCTCGGTCAGCCCGTAGCCCTCGCTCAGGTGCAGCCCGAGCCCGCTGAAGAGGTCTTGGGTGTCTTTGGGGAGCGCCGCCCCGCCCGAGATCAGCACGCGGATGTTGCCGCCGAAGCGGCTGTGCACCGAGCCGAACATCAGGCGGCCCAGATCGAGGCCGGTGGCGCGGCCCACCGAGCGGTTCAGGTTCATCGCGCTCTTGAAGGCCACCTCGACCAGGGGGCCCTTGCCCTTCACCTCGTTGCGCACCCGCCGCTCGAGCAGCTGCCACAGCGCGGGCACGCCCACCATGCAGGTGATGCGGCCCTCCTTCAGGCAGAAGCTGAGGCGATCGGCGTTGAGATCGTCGAGGTAGAGGATGCGCGCGCCCATGGTGAGCGGCAGCAGCAGCCCACAGGTGAACTCGAAGGCGTGGTGAAGCGGCAGCACGCTGAGCAGCCGGTCGTCTTCACGCAGCGGGAAGAGCGCGCCCAGGCTCGCCACCATGGCGCACAGGTTGCCGTGGCTGAGCATGACCCCCTTGGGGTCGCCCGTGGTGCCCGAGGTGTAGAGCACCGACGCCAGATCATCGCTGGTGAGGTCGAGGTCGGGCAGGCTGCCCACTGCCCCGGGGGCGCAGGCCTCGGCCAGGTCGAGCCCGGTGAGCTCGCCCAGCACGCCGTCGAGGTTCTCCCTCGCGGTCGCGTCGGTGAGCGCGTGCCGCGCGCCGCTGCTCTGCAGGATCAGCGCGAGCTTGTCGGTCTCGATGTCGGGGGCCACCGGGACCAGCACCGCGCCCACGCGCAAGATGCCGAAGCAGGCGGCCACCCAGTTCGGGTCGTTCTTGCCCGACAGCACCACGCGGTCGCCCTTCTCGACGCCCAGCCCCGCCAGGCGCATGGCCACGGCCTCGGTCTGCGCGCGCAGGCCCCGGTAGGTCACGCGCTCGAAGCCGTCCTCATGGGGGCGCAGCAGCGCCGGCGCCAGGTCGTGGCGGTCGGCCGACTGCTCCAGCAACTGCACCAGATGGTCGTACTGCCGCAGGGCGCGCTTCTTGCGGGCGAACTTCTTGTCGATCTCGGGGCTGACGTTGCGCTGCAGCCCGGGGCAGTGCACCTCGAGCATGTAGTCGCGCCAGTCGGTGTCTTCGGGGTGCCAGTGCAGCAGCGGCTTGTCTTCGTCGGACAGCCGCGCGTAGGCCTCGCGCGTGTGTGCGCAGGAGAACCGGTAGTTGTGGGTGGCCATGAACGGGATGAACTGATCTTGGATGCCCGCGGTGAGCAGGAGCCCCTTGCTCACGGCGTCGAGCTGCTTCTGCACGGGGCCGGCGATGGTGGTCAGCGGACCCTCGTTGACCCGCCCCACCGCCTCGGCCAGCTTGCCGAAGATCTTCGACGAGTTGCGGGGCCCGCGCCGGTGGTAGACCGGCACGTCGACGCCGATGGGCTCGAGGCGCGACTTCAGCCAGTTCACCGCGGGGTTGCCCGGGGCCTCGTTGCGGAAGTACCGACGCTTGAACAGCGCGGTGAGCTCGATGAGCCGGTTGATCTTGAGCGGGGCCGTGTCGGAGGTGCCCAGCTGGTAGACCACCTTGTGGGTGCCCTCGAGCAGCTCGGCGAGGGCGAGGGTCATGCCCACGGCCACCTGGTCGACGGGGATGATGTCGAGCACCGTCTCGTCGGCCTTCGGGAACTTCACGGGGCCCTGCATCGCGAGGTAGATGAGCGGCGCCGAGGTGTTGATGCCCTCGCACCAGCCCACCACCGGGTACTCGACCGCCGACTCGATGACCGCCGGGCGGCAGATCGCGTGGGGCACACCCGACCGGCGGAGGATCTGCTCCCCCATCGACTTGGTGTAGGTGTAGACGTTGTGCCAGCCCCAATACTTGGCGCGCTGACCGCCGGCATCGACCAGCTTGTCTCGCTCGTACTTCGACTTGACCTTGTCGAACTCCGCCTTCAACGCCGAACCACGGGCGGGCTCGTTGCGGTCCCGCAGGTTCGTCTTGGCCTGATCGAGGAACTCGGACTGGCGGAAGGCGTCGCCCGAGCGGTGGCGAACGTTGTCGACCATGTCGACGCATTCGCTGATCTCGCGGTCGGGGTCCCAGTGGCTGACCTCGAGCGAGTCGGCCTTGGGGAAGGGGAAGTCGAGGGGGTCGACCTCGTCCACCTGACCCGTGCGGTCGCCCGCGACGTAGCAGGTGGAGGTGTGCAGCACCTTGAGGCCTTCGGGCGCATCGTCACCGCCGAGGTCGCGGGCCAGCGCCACGAGGTTCTGCATGCCGAAGGCGTTCGCGTTGAGCGCGTAGTCGAGCGGCGGCGTGAAGCTCACCACGCCCGAGGCGTTGACGAAGGCGGTCAGGGTGCCGCGCAGCTCGTCTCGGAGGGCCTCGGGGATGCCGCAGAAATCGTGCGTGATGTCGCCGGGGACCGGCGTGACCTTCTCTCGCAGGAAGGCGTCCCAGGCGGCGCCCGGGTACTGCGCCCGCAGGGGATCGAAGACCTCGGAGGGGGCGACCTCTTTCCAGAAGCGCTGCTCTGAGGTCATGCCCTTCTTGGGGCGACAGACCAGCCAGATGTGCTCGACGTCGGGGAAGCGGTCGAGCAGCATGCCCCACCACACCTTGCCCAGAAAGCCGGTGCCACCCATCACGAGCAGCCGCGCGCCCGAGAGCAGGCCGCGGGCGTCGAGCGGGCTCTGGGGTGCGGGCGCGTTCATGCGGGCTCCTCGACCGGAGCGGCCTGGGCGGGGGCGGGCAGCACCTCGACGGCGGCCTCGTCGCTCTGCGCGATCTCCTCGACGATGTCGCCGGGGTTCGGCGTGACGTCGGCCATCATGATGGGGCAGATGCGGAAGCAGGTGATGGACGGGTCGGGCGGGGCGGTCTCGCGGGCCATCCGCAGCGCCTCGGACATCGTACGGGCCGTCTCGTAGCCGAGCAGCTTGGGCACGTACTCGTTGTCGGCACCCACCACGATCACGCGACCGCGGTGCTGGCGGCCGTTCTCGCCCCAGTACCACATGTAGAAGGGGTGGGCCGGGTGGTAGGCCTTGCCCGTGCGGTAGAGCTGGATGTAGGCCGGGTGCCGGGCGAAGTCCTTCTCGAAGCGCTTGTGCAGCTCCATGGCGTCGCGGGTCTGCGGCAGCAGCTTGTGGAAGAACTCGACGTAGGCGGGGTGCTGCTCGCGGTCGAACTTGTCGCTGCACGGGTGCAGGAAGATGTAGGTGCCGCCCTTCTTGAGCAGCGGCGCCCCAAGGTGCAGGTTGTGCAGGTACCCCTCGCCCATCACGCTGACGAGCAGCGGGTTGAGGTACGCGCCCACGTTGTAGGGGCTGATGTAGGGGATGGGGAAGATGACGATGTCGGACTGGCCCTGCACCGGCACACAGGCCTGCTGGTAGACCTTCTCGAGCAGCGCCTCGTGCACGGCCTCGCACTCGCCGGCGTAGACGGCGGTCATGTCGTAGGGGGCGGGCACCTTCTCGAAGATGGCCTGGCGGGCGGGCTGCGGCAGCCACTCCAGCGTCTTGACCAGCGCCTTGAGCGCCCGGTCTTCGGTGGGGGTGAGGTCGTCCTCGTTCTTGGCCAAGAAGTCGAGCGGCTTGTCGAACATCCGGTTGTTGACGGTGGTCTCGATGTGGAAGACGTCGAGCTTGTCTTCGATGAGCTTGCCCACGTTGACCATGCGGCGGTTCAGCTCGGAGCGCTTGGGCTCCATGTACGACCCGCTGCTGCGCACGGCGGCGGGGGTGTGGTGGCCGCGAAGGGTGCGGTAGCCGACCAGGCCCGTGCCCATCGACTTGTGGCCGCCGTTCATGCTCACGAGCGTCAGGTTGATGTAGATCACCAGGTCGCTGCTGGCGGCCCGACTGTTGATCTCGACCTCGATGCCGTCCTCGGTGGTGCCCAAGTAGGTGAGCCCGCCGGGCTTCTCGGCGTCGTGGTTGTAGAGGCGGTCGGGCCAGTACCGGTGGAAGGTCTTCGCCCCCACCTGGTGCTTGATCTCGTCGCCGGTCATGGGCCGGTGAAAGGCCGTGGCGATGATGAGCTCGACATCGTCGATGCCGTTCTGGTCGAGCATCTCGATGATGGGCTCGATCACCCGCTGCCGACAGTCGGGGCCCTTCATGGGCGGCAGCGGCATCGAGAGATCGTCGATGGCGATGGTGACCCGCATGCCCGGGCGCAGCTTGGCGTAGAGCGGCGGGGTGCCGAGCGGGTTGTTGAGCGCGTAGCGCACGGCCGCGTCGGGGTCGGGGAGGCCCTTGAGCGGCGGCTTGGGGTAGATGACCCGGGTGCCGGCGGGCAGGTCGACCTCGACCAGCTTCGTGCCGCTGAACAGCACACGCGGCTTCGAGCGGTGGTCGAGGGTGACGACGCAGGGGTGGTCGGTGCTCATGGCGCGGGGTCCTTCAGGCGTGGCTGCCGCGAGGCGGCGTGCGGATGTCGAGGATGGGCCAGTCATAGGCCTGGGCGAGCCGCTGCAGCCGCTTGTCGGGGTTGATGCAGGCCGGGTGCCCCACGATCGAGAGCATGGGCACGTCGGAGTAGCTGTCGGAGTAGGCGGAGCAAGTGGACAGGTCGTGTCCGTTCTCGCGGGCGTCCTGGACGATGAGGCCCGACTTCTCGGGGCCGGCCACCACCGGGCGCAGCAGCTTGCCCGTGGCGTAGCCGTCCTTGTACTCGAGGCGATTCGCGATGAAGGCGTCGGCCCCGAGGTCGGCGGCGAGGTGCTGGATGATGCAGGCCAGCGACCCGGTCACCAGCACGACCCGCTGGTCGGCGGCCTTGCACTTGTCGATGAGGTCGCGGGTGCCCGAGAACATGCGCGGCTTCACCACGCGCTCCCAGCACTCCTCCGCCAGCACGACGATGCGATCTTCGCTCATGCCCCGGTAGTTGCTGAACAGCATCTCGTTGAAGAGGCGCCGGTCGCGCATCTCGGCCATGACCATCGACGGCGCCTGCAGGAGCGCCCGGCCGACCCGGGTGGCCGACCGCCACATGGTCTCCTGGTTGATCATGTGCAGCACGGTCGGGTGCACGAGGTTCGTGCCCACGAGGGTGCCATCGACGTCGAAGTAGGCGGCGCTCCGGTGCACGTGCGGCTCCCTGGGGGGCATACGAGGGGCAAGGACGCGCCGATAACCGCGGCCGCGCGTGCCATCCACCCGCCCAAGCGACGGAGGCGGCGGGGGGAGGCGAGAGGGGGAGCAGGACGCCGGAAATCGGCGATCTACCTGACAGGTGCGAAGTGTGTTTCGCGTTGACGCGTCTGCACCCCGATGAGGCTCACACCACCCGAAGCGGGTCGGCATCGACCTCGGACCGCACCACCGCCACGCCGGGCAGCGCGGTCGCCAAGCGGTCGGCGACCTGGGGCAGGAAGCCCCGCTCGCAGTTGGTGTGGTCGGTGAGCACCACGGCGGCGCCGCGGTCGACCGCGGCGAGCACATCATGGTGGCTCCACTCGCCGGTGACGAAGAGGTCGGTGGGGGGGAGCCCGGCGAACAGCGAGCCCCCCGACCCGGGGCACACCGCGAAGGTGGAGCGCGGGCGATCGAGGTCGCCGGCCACCCGCAGGTGGGCGCTGCTCGATGGGCGTGAGCTCGGTCACGGCCCCCAGCGCGCCCGCCAGCCAGTCGGCCATGCCGCCGCGCGCACCAGCCGCAGCACCGATCGCTCCAGGCCGGACTCGCCCGTGATCCGCTTCAGACCACGAAAGATCGGCGGATGATACGACACCACCAGGTCGACGTCGGCCGCCTCGAGCTCATCGAGCACGGGCTCGGTCAGATCGATGCACAGGCCGATCCGCCGCACTGGGCGCGTGCCGCGCAGCAGCAGCCCCACATTGTCCCAGTCGCCTGCGGCGGCGAGCGGCGCGAGGCGCTCGAGGGCGGCGAGGGCGGCGTCGAGGGTGGGCATCAGCGGGCACCATGGGGCGGGGTGAGGCCGGGACCGCCGGCGGGGATCGGTTCGTGGCCCTCCACATAGTGCGTGGGCACCACGTCGATGGCCCGACGCGCGACCCCGCGCAGCATCTTGTCCATGCCGAACAGCACGAAGCGGCTCATCAGGCCATCCGGGATGCTGCCGCCCACCACCGTGGTGGCGTGGTAGCCCACCAGCGCCCGGTCACCGGGCAGGTCGATGGAGATCCAGGCGCCCTCGTTCACCGGGGTCTCGATGCTCTCGTCGAAGGCCTCGACATCGACCTGGCCCACCTCGCCGGCGGCCACCCGCGCCCGCACCCGCGCCACGCCGCCCGAGTCGAGCCGCCAGGGGTGCTCCCACATGGCGCCGTCGGTGGCCGCGGCGAGGGCGTGGTTGTTCCAGACGTCCACCACCCAGTGCCGGTCGTGAACGGGGGAGGGGAGGTCGGCGTGGCCGTACCACGAGGCCCGGCCCGTGCTGGCGTCGCGGGACAGGCGCAGCTCGGTGAGCTCTTCGGTGGCCGTGAAGTGCGGGTCTTGGCACGCGACCCAGAGGTCGGCCTTGCGCGTCGGCACGACCAACATGCCAATGGCACGCCGCCGCTCGCCCCCGCCCGGCCGGTCGATGGTCTTGAAGAC
>JBDQIL010000067.1:0-9653 GCA_040264415.1 Myxococcota bacterium | reverse complement strand
GTCACTGCCCCGGAGCCCCGCCATGCGCTTCCTTCACAGCATGATCCGCGTCCTCGATCTCGACGCGTCGCTGCACTTCTACTGCGACCTGCTCGGCCTCGAGCAGGTGCGACGCAGCGACTACGAGCAGGGTCGCTTCTCGCTGGTGTTCCTCTCGACCGGCCACGACGATGACACGGCCCAGATCGAGCTGACCTGGAACTGGGACCAGACCGATCCCTACGGCGGCGGACGCAACTTCGGGCACCTCGCCTTCGCGGTCGACGACATCTACGCGCTCTGTGACCGGCTGCAGCAGGCCGGGGTCACCATCCTGCGGCCCCCGCGCGACGGGCGGATGGCCTTCGTGAAGTCGCCCGACGGCATCTCGGTGGAGCTGCTGCAGGCCGGCGGCGCGCTCGAGCCGCGCGAGCCGTGGACCAGCATGCCCAGCACCGGCACCTGGTAGCGCGGTCGATCGCGGCGCCAGCGCCCGTCCGGTCGGGTACAATCGGCCATGTCCCCCCTCCTGCTCTGGTCCCTCCTCGCCTGCGCCCCGGTGCAGGTGCCCACCGCCGACCGCGACGGCGCCGCGCCCACGGTGGGCGCTGACGGCGACTCGGACGGCGCCGACGGCGCGTCGGATGGCGCCGACGGCACCGACGCGGTGGAGGGCACCGACACACCGCCCTCGAGCGCGGTCTTCCAGCTCGACCACGTGGTTCAGATCGACCTGCGGATCAGCGACGACGGTGTCGCCTCGCTGCAGGCCGAGCCCCGCGCCTACGTGTCGGCCGACGTCACCATCGACGGCGCGGCCTTCCCCCACGTGGGCGTGCGGTCGAAGGGCCGGCTGGGCTCGGCGCGCCCGCTCCCCGGAAAGTCCGGGTTCAAGATCGATCTGCTGGAGTTCGGCGAAGACGCCCGCCTGGAAGGCCTGGAGAAGCTCAACCTCAACAACATGGTGCAGGACTGCGCCAAGGTCAAAGAGCTCGCCGCCTACGGGGTGCACGCCCTGTTGGGCACCCCCGCCCCCCGCGTGGCCTACGCCACCCTCACGCTCAACGGCGCACCCTACGGCCTCTACACGCTGGTCGAGGCCTACGACGACGAGTTCTTGAAGGCCCACTTCGACGACCCCACCGGCAACCTCTACGACGGCGACTACTTCTGGTACGCCGACGGCAGCTACACGCTGGTGGACTTCGTCCCCGGCAGCCAAGACCTCTTCGAGCTCGACGAGGGCGCCGACGTGGGCCTGGCCGACGTGCACGCGGTCACCGAGGCCCGCCAGCAAGGGGGAGACTTCGTGGACACGGTGGGCGGCCTCATCGACCTGGAGCAGCACGCGCGCTTCTGGGCGGCCACCGCCTGGACCGGCCAGTACGACAGCTATTCGTACTACGCCAACAACTACCGGGTGTACTTCGACCCAAGCGACGGGGGCCGGGGCGTCTTCATGCCCTGGGACCCCGACTGGGCCTTCTACGCCGACACGCCCCTGAGCTCGCCCTACGGCACCCTCACCGCGGGCTGCGCCGCCGACGTCCGGTGCCGTGAGTGGTTCGGAGACGCGCTCGACACCCTCGCGGTGGCGATCCCCGAGAGCGACCTGCCCGACCGCATCGACCAGGCCGTCGCGCTCATCGGCCCCGAGCTCGACGCCGACCCGCACCTCGAGCACAGCCGCAGCGACATCGCCCGCTGCCAGGCCGAGGTGCAGACCTGGCTGGTCACCCGCAGCGACGCGCTCGCCGCCGCCGGCCTGTAGCCGCCCCAAACCGGCAGGCCGCCGACGGTCGCGCTACCCTCCCATGGCCAGCCCCGCGGAGCCCCCATGACCACCGCCCGCACCGAGCAGATGCTTGAGCGCGAGAAGGTCGCCAACAAGCCCAAGCACTGGGTGCGCGCCGTCACCGCGTGCAACTCCAAGTGCCTGTTCTGCCTCGACGCCGACACCCCGCGCAACGTCTTCCTCCCCGAAGACGAGGTGAAGGACGAGCTGCGCCGGGGCATCGAGGTGCTCGGCGCCGAGAAGGTCATCATCAGCGGCGGCGAGGCCAGCCTCCACCCGAAGTTCTCCGAGTTCATCCGGTACGCCAAAGACGACCTGGGCTACGACCGCGTGCAGACCGTCACCAACGGCGTACGCTACGCCGACCGCGGCTTCTACCGGCAGTGCATGGACGCCGGCCTGGGCGAGATCACCTTCAGCCTGCACGGCCACACCGCCGAGCTGCACGACTGGCTCACCCAGACCCCCGGCGCCTTCAAGAAGCTCATGAAGGCCATGGCGCGGGCCCGGCGCGACCCCGCCGGCCCCATCGTCAACGTCGATGTGGTCATCAACAAGCAGAACGTAGGCGTGATCGACAAGATCGTCGAGCTGGCCGCGAGCGTCGGGGTCACCGAGTTCGACCTGCTGCACGTCATCCCGCAGGCCAACGCCTACGACAACCGCGAGCTGATGTTCTACGACGTGCGCGACCACCTCGAGCGGCTGCAGAAGGTCTTCAAGCTCAACCGGCACCCGCGCTTCGTCATCTGGACCAACCGCTTCCCCGTGTCCTTCCTCGAGGGCATGGAAGACCTCATCCAAGACCCACACAAGATGCTCGATGAGGTGAACGGCCGTCGGTTCATGGTGCGCAACTACCTCGACCAGGGACGCAAGCTCGACTGCCGCGACGTCGAGCGGTGCGTGCACTGCTTCATCGAGCCCTTCTGCACCACCATGGACCGCACCATCGCCGCCCAGCGCGACGGGCGCTTCTCGGTGTGGACCCACGGCGCCCCTGCCGCCGACGGCGCGCTGCCCGGCCTGCCGCTGCCCCTGCCCTACGGCTGCGACACGGTCGGGGTGGCGGTCGCCGAGATGGCAGACCTCCTCCGGGTGGCCACCCACCTGCCCGACGGCGCGAAGCTCGAGGCGCGGGTGGAGCGCCCTGGCGCCGTGCCGCCCGGGCTGCCGCCGCTCCGCCTCGTCGCCGACACGGCCGCCGCCCTCGACGCGTGGGTCGACGACCCGGTGCGCCTCTCGGCCGGAGACGACCTGCTGGTGGAGCTCACCGCCGACACCGCGGCGTGGCTGCGGCAGCACCGTGACCGCGTCGCCGCCCGCCTCGACACGCTCTGGCTGCACCAGCCCGGCTACGAGCACATGAGCACCGCCCGGGCGCGCGACGTGCGCGACCCCGCCACCTTCTTCACCGACCTGGGCCTTCGCCTGCGCGTCTCGGGGCTCGCGGCCTGCGCCGCCCCCGGCGCCCAGCTGGTCGACGAGCCCCAGCGACTCTCGCCCGCCCTCTTCGACCCCGACTCCGGCCGCCTGTCGATCCGCGGCCTCGCTCGCGCCCACGTGGCCGAGCGCTACCGGGCCAAGTCGGTGCGGTGCGGCGACTGCCGCGTCACCGAGCGCTGCGATGGCGTTCACATCAACCGGGTGCGCGACCAGGGCCTGAAGCTGGCCCGGCCGCTCACCACGGGCGCGTGGGCAGACGACGCCAGCGCCCAGCTCGAGGCCCGCTGGCCCACGCCGCCGCAGCGCGTCGAGCACGGCCGCCCGCTCGAGGCGCCGGCCTCCAGCCTGCCGGGCTTCGCCATGCCCGACGGTCCGGTGATCGACCCGCTCGCCGCCGTCGCCCAGAAGCTCCGAGATCGGCGCGAAGCCCGCCGCAAAGGCGATAAGACGGGTGCCAACCCGTACTCGCCCCGGGGTTCAGCGCAGCGCCCATAGGCGCCCCTGAGCGACCCCATCCTGCCCCCGCACAGTTGCGGGCCGCCCCTCGACGGATGACCGGGGGGCTCCCCCCTCCCCCGGAGCGACCATGGGCACCTGGCGCGACGACTACCGCAACAAGCTGGGCACCGCCTCGGACGCGCTGGCCCCCATCGGCCCGGGCGCGCGGCTGTACCTGGGCGGCAACGCGGCGACGCCGCAGCACCTCGCCGACGCCTTGGCGGAGCGCGCCCGCTACGTGGACCACCTCAGCGTGGGGCACGTGCTGTTGCTGGGCGACGACCCCTTCACCGAAGAGCGCACCCACGGCCGCATCCGGCACCACGCGTGGTTCGTCGGCCCGGCCGACCGCGCCGCGGTCAACGCCGGCACCTCCGAATACGTGCCCTGCCACCTCTCCGACATCCCCCGGCTCATCCGCAGCGCCGAGCCCCGACCCGACTCGGCCCTGCTGATGGTCTCGCCACCCGACAACCACGGCCTCATGTCACTGGGGGTGGAGGTCCTGGCCTCGCTCGCCGCAGCCGAGGCGGCCCAGCGCGTGGTGGTGCAGGTGAACCCACAGATGCCGCGCGTTCACGGCAACGCCTACCTGCACGTCTCCGAGGTGGACGCCATCGTCGAGTGCGAACAGGCCCTGCCCGAGCTGGTCGCGGCCGCGCCCACGACGGTCGAAGAGCGCATCGCGCGGCACATCGTGCGCCTCATCCCCGACGGCGCGACGCTGCAGCTGGGCATCGGCGGCGTCCCGAACGCGGTGGTGCAGATGCTCGACGGCCACACCGACCTCGGCATCCACACCGAGATGATCTCCGACGGCGTGATGCGCGCGGTGCAGGCCGGGGTGATCACCGGCACCCGGAAGACCCGCCAGCGCCGAAAGGTGGTCACTACCTTCATCCTGGGGACCCGCGAGCTCTACGACTGGGTGGACGAGAACCCGTGGGTGGAGGCCCACCCCTGCGACTACACCAACGACCTCGTGGTCGCCGCGAGCAACGACCGCCTCGTGGCCATCAACAGCGCCCTGTCGGTGGACCTCACCGGGCAGGTCAACAGCGACAGCATCGGCGGGCGGATCTTCTCGGGCTTCGGCGGACAGCTCGACTTCATCCGGGCGGCGGGCCGCTCCAAGGGCGGCGTGCCCATCATCGCGCTCCCCTCGACCGCGATGGGCGGCCGCCGCTCCCGCATCGTCACCCGCCTGCAGGAGGGCGCGGGGGTCGTCACGACCCGCGCCGACGTGCACTGGGTGGTGACCGAGTTCGGCGCCACCAATCTGTTCGGCATGAGCCTTCAGGCACGCAGAGAGGCCCTCATCGCCATCTCGCACCCCGACTTTCGGGACGCCCTGCGGGCCGGCGAGCTCTGAGCCCCTGCCGCGACCCGGCTCAGGGGGTCACCCCGCGACGGGCGGGTCCCATGGGGCCTCGAGCGGCCAGCGAGCCACGAAGGTGGCGCTGGGGTCGCCCGCCTTCAGGGTGAGGGAGCCGCCGTGATCCTCGAGGGCGCGGCGCGCGCGGGTGAGGCCCAACCCGGGCCCCCCGACCGTCGAGACGAAGGGTCGAAAGACCGCGTCATGCCGGTGCGCCGACACGCCCGGCCCGGCGTCGGCGACGGTGAGCGTCGCCTCGCCAGCCGCCACCGTGAGCGACACGCGCACGGGGCCTGCGCCGTGCCGCCGGGCGTTGTCGAGCAGCGCATCGACGGCGCGCCGCAACAGGGCGGCGTCACCCATCACAGCAGGCAGGGGGTCAGGCGTCTGGTCGGCGGGCAGCCAGCCGCGCAGCGACACCGGCCCCCAGCTCATCGGCGCGCCCACATCCTCCATCAGCAACGTCGCCCCATCCATCATCCCGAGCATCCGGCCGCCTGCCTGACGCAGGTGGTCGGCGAGGCGCTCGGGGGGGGGGATGTCCGCCGGTGGACGTGGCGAGCAGATCGGCGCAGCCGATCACCGCCTGGAGGGGGGAGCGGAGGTCGTGGCCGACGACCTGCCGCAGCAGGGCGAGGGTCGCGCGCAGGCGCCGCGCCTCGTGGCTCGACTGTCGCAGCGAATCGGTCGTCACGGGGTCTCCATCTCTGTTCTACCAGAGGGCGCGATGCGGGCCGCCCAGGCGACGACGCCCCGGGCCCACGCTACGCTCCAGCCCCATGGCGAACCTCGGCTACCTCCAGCTCACCCGCAACTGCTACCAGCAGTGCCGATTCTGCTCGAACCCCCCCACCGGGGTCGACCTCACCGAGCCCGAGATGCGCGGCCTCATCGATGATCTGGTGGAGATGGGCTACGACGGGGTCATCCTCACCGGGGGCGAGCCCACCCTGTCGCCGCTGCTCATGCCGGCGCTGCGCTACGCCACCGAGAAGGGCCTCTACAACAGGATGATCACCAACGGGCAGCTGTTGGCGGACAAGGCGTTCTTCCAAGAGGTGGCCGACGCCGGGCTGCAGCACATCCACGTCTCGCTGCACAGCTACCGGCCCGAGGTGCACGACTACATCACCAAGTACCCGAAGGCGTGGCGCACCCTGGTGGACTGCCTCAGCCACGTCCCCGAGGTGGGGGTCACCGCCGACATCAACACGGTGATCTGCGCCTACAACGCCGACCATCTGCACGAGACGGTCATCTGGCTCTGCGACCGCTTCCCGTTCATCCGGCACTTCGTGTGGAACAACATGGACCCGGACGGCAACCGGGCCGAGGCCAACCCCGACTGCATCCCCCGCCACCACGAGTTCATGGTGAGCCTCGAGCTGGCCATGGAGTACCTGCACCAGACCGGGCGCACCTTCCGGGCCGAGCGGGTGCCGCTCTGCTTCATGCGCCGCTACCCGTGGGCCAGCACCGAGACGCGGAAGATCATCAAAGAGGAGGAGCGGTGCATCCGCTTCCTCGACCAAAAGGGCTTCGTCCACCAGCAAGAATTCCTGCACGGCAAGGGGGAGGCCTGCGACGCGTGCCGCTGGGACCCCATCTGTGCAGGCATGTTCAGCATGGCCAAGACCTTCGACGAGCGGGAGTTGTCTCCCATCTTCGCCGACATCGAGCCGGTGATGCGGGCGGTGCTGGGTCGCGACCCCGAGCCCGCCCTGGTCTCGCGCATCCGCGCGCGCCACGGCCGCCGATCCACCTCCGAGCAGCCCGACGCCGCGACCCGGGCCGCGAAGCTCGCCTTGCCCCTCTGAGGCAATCGGGCTGCATGCCGCCACAGTTGCGGGAGCCCGGCAGAGCGACGTATGATGCGTTCTCGTCTGCGATCCCACCGGAGGGCCGATGCCGCCACAGCCGCGCGACACCCCCCGCCCCCCCGCGGGGCTTCGAGCCAGCGCCACACTCGCGTTCGCCGCCCTCACCCTGGGCTGCAGCGACAACAAATTGGGGGTGGTCCGCAACCCGCCGGCGGTCACGATCACCGCGCCCACGCCCGGATCGCAGTTCTACGAGGGCCAGAACATCGAGTTCGAGGCGCTGGTCGAGGCGTACGACTCCGACGAGGACGTCACCACCATCGAGCATCGGTGGGTGACCGGCAACGAGACCATGTGCGAAGACGAGCCCTTCGGCAACGACAACTACGGGTACTGCGACCACGTCTTCTCGGTGGTCGGGCTCAAGACCGTGCAGGTCACGGTGACCGATCAGCGCGGCGACCGCGCCCAGGCCTCGGTCGAGGTCGAGATCATCGACAACACGCCCCCCGAGATCGAGATCATCTCGCCCGAGGATGGCATCTGGGTGGCGAACGACGAGCTGGTGGTCATCGAGGCCCTCGTAGACGACCTCGAAGAGGACCCCCAGAACCTGGGCGTGGTGCTCGAGTCCAACCTCGACGGCGTCCTCAACGAGACGGACTCCCCCGACTCGTCTGGCCAGTACCAGGGTGCCATCACCATCCCCTCGCCCGGCCAGCACCTCATCACGGCCCGGGCCGAAGACTCCTACGGCCAGAGCGCCCAAGACGCCATCACCGTCAACGTCTACGAGCACGGCCCGCCGTCGGCCGACTCGGTGCGGCTCACGCCCAACCCCGCCTACACGACCGACACCCTCTTCGCCGAGGTGCAAGGCTGGGAAGACCTCGACGGCTTCTCCGAGGCCTACCGCTACGAGTGGTTCATCACCGAGGCCGAGGACACCGGCGGCGTCGAGTTCCAAGACACCTCTGAGTCCACCGAGGAGTTCCCGGCGGGCAAGACCCGCAAGGGCGACCTGGTCCGCGTCGTGGCCTACCCCTACAACGACTACGGTGAGGGCGACCCGCTGTCGTCGAGCACGCTCGAGATCCAGAACGCGCCCCCGAGCGCGCCGTCGGTGAGCATCGACCCGACCGCCCCGGAGCCCGAAGACAACCTGCGTTGCCAGGTGGACGTCGCGTCCTTCGACGACGACGGCGACCCCATCACCTACCGGTACGCCTGGTACCGCGACGGCTCGCTCACCCCCGACACCACCAACGTCATCGACGCGTCGCTCACGTCCAACGGCGACGTCTGGGAGTGCGTGGTCACCCCCTACGACGGCGAAGACACCGGCACCTCGGCCAGCGCGACCGTCTCGATCGTAGACGTCACGCCCCCCGACCCTCCGGTCTTCGACACGCCCACCCGGTACACCAACGCCGAAGACGTGACCCTCGAGGGCGACTGCGAGGCCGGCTGCAACCTCACCATCTACTGCTCCGACGCCTCGACCAGCTGGACCGACGTGTCGACCTGCGCGGTTGACGACACCTTCAGCTACACCGACGTCTTCACCCGCGGCGACACGACGAGCTGCTACGCCGAGTGTGAAGACACGAGCGGCAACCTGTCGAACCCCTCGTCCACGGTGAACTTCGAGGTCTGCGACCCCGAAGACACCTACGAAGACAACGCCGGCTACGGCGACTCGGGGGCCAGCGCCGTCACCGGCTTCGGCACCCTCGCCGACACCGGCACCACGACGGTGACCATCGAGGGCAACATCCTCGGCACCGACAGCACCGACTGGTACGCCATCTCCACCTCGGACGATGTCGCCGCCGACCGCAGCGCCGGCCTCGACTACTACCGCTTCCAGGTGCAGATGCTCTCGGGCACGGCCACCTACGAGATCAGCGTCTTCAAGGGTGGCTACGCGGCCGGCAACGAGGAGTGCTCGACCTCGTCGGGCATCACCGAGTACGAAGACCGCGTCCCCGACGACGGCTTCGACGCCGACGACTCGACGCCGCACAGCCACGCCATCCCGTCCGAGACGCGGGCGTGTGGCAACGGCAGCGCCTACTACAACGACTGTGAAGACATGAGCAACGACTACTACATCAAGGTCGAGCGCCGCTCGGCCACGGTGAGCTCTTGTCAGGGCTACGAACTCGAGATCACGAACGGGGTGTGGTGATGGAGACGCGTCGCAGGCTCCTTCAGAAGCTCGGCATCGGAGCCGCTGTCGCGGCAGCTGGCGCCGGCCTCTCCCGTTCGGCTCGCGCCGAGCACCACCGGCAGCTGCAGGCCTTTGCGGCCGGCGGTGACGCCACTGGCGCGCCCTGGTGGCTGCTCGAGCCGCTCGAGGTGGGCGCCCGGCTCAGCGACGGCTGGACCATCGCTGCGCTCACGCCGGTCGAGCGCGGCGCCGCCGTGCTCGAGCTGCGCCACGACCGCCGACCCGCCGACGCCGGCGGCATCGCCCGGGTTCACCTGTGCGCCCACGGCGGCAAGCCGCGGGGCCTGGCCCACTCGCGCCTCTTCGACCTCGTGCTGATGGACGGCGGGCAGGGCGACCAGCCCACCGATCCGCGCTTGGGTCGCGTGCTGGTGGGCGTCGCGCGCCGGATTCGCCGCAACGAGGTGGCTGCCAGCGGTGATCTCGATAGCGTGTCCCGGATGCTCACCCACGCCGAGCGCGTGGCGCTGTACGGCCCCGAGACCCTCACCTGAGAACGCCCCCTTG
>JBDQIL010000066.1:0-9684 GCA_040264415.1 Myxococcota bacterium | reverse complement strand
GTCGATTGCAGCCAGCCCTCTGGCTACGTGGACAACGACGACGACTGCGACGACACCGACGCGGCCATCAACCCGGGCGCCTCCGAGGGCTGGTACGACGGCACCGACAGCGACTGCGACGGCGACGACGACCCCGACGCCTGCACCACCGCCCTGCCCGGCGAGACCACCGTGGTGGACGACCCCACCTGCGGCGTCACCTACGCGCCGTCCGCGTCGTGGAGCGTGGTCGAGGAGTGGACCAGCGCCGACGTCGGCTACAGCGCGGGCACCGCCTACACCCGCATCATGATGACCCCCACGGTGGGGCAGCTCACCGACGACAACGGCGACGGGGTGGTCGATGAAACCGACATCCCCGACGTGGTCTACAACACCTTCCAGACGAACCGGTACCGCTACGAGGGCTACCTGCGGGTGCTGTCTGGCGACGGCACGGCCGAGCACGTCTCGATGGCGTCGGTGACGTCGGGCGGCACCACCTACCAGCTCCACGGATCGGGGGGCGTGGCCATCGGCGACATCGACAACGACGGCTGGCCCGACATCGTGACGATGAGCACCGGCGGCTACGTCATCGCGCTCGAGGGCGACGGCACCCTCAAGTGGGTGAGCAGAGACGCCGCGCCCAGCGGCTACGCGCAGCCCGCCATCCACAACCTCGACGGCTACGGCACCGCCGAGATCATCGCCGGCTCGCTGGTGGTCGACGGCTACGGCGCCACGGTCACCTCGGTGTCGGGGGTGGGCGGATACACCAGCTTCGGGGCTGACTTCGACCAAGACGGCGACATGGACATCATCACCGGCAACGCCGCCTACGAGACCAGCGGCGTCGCCTCGCTCTCATCGTCGGCGTCGTCGGGCCGCACCGCCATCGCCGACCTCGACGGAGACGCCGCCGGCGAGCTGCTGGTGCGCAACGGCACCACCCTCTACGCGATCGACGACACGGGCAGCACCCGGTGGACCGCCACCACCGACTCCGGCAGCGGCGCCCCCTGCGTGGGCGACCTCGACGGCGACGGCAGCGCCGAGGTGGGCGTGGCGGGGACCGCCTACTTCGACGTCTTCGACGCGTCGGGCACCCGACTCTGGCGCAACGCCATCTACGACACGTCGAGCCGGGCGGCCGGCTGCTCGGTCTTCGACTTCGACGGAGACGGCGCCTGGGAGGTGGTCTACGCCGACCAGACCGACCTGTACATCTGGGACGGGGCCACGGGCGCCGACCTCTACCACAACGGCGATCGCGCCTCGGGCACCATCTACGAGTACCCGGTGGTGGTCGATGTAGACGGCGACGGGAACGCCGAGATCGTGATGGCCAACAACGACTACGCCTGGTCGGGCTGGGACGGCCTCGTGGTCTTGGGCGAAGAGAATGACGAGTGGGCCAGCGCGCTCGGCGTCTGGAACCAGTACAGCTACTCGGTGGACAACATCGAGGAGGACGGGAGCGTGCCGGTCACCCCCGACCCCATCTTGGCTCGACCACAACAGCTTCCGCGGGCAGGTGTCGTGGTCGGACAGCCCCGACGGCGCGCCCGACCTGGGCGTCACCGTGCTGGGCGCCTGCGAGGACTGCGCGGCCGGCTCCCTCGAGCTGTACGCCGCGATCGACAACAGCGGCGCGGTCTTCGTGCCCGCCGGCATCGACGTCGCGCTGTACGCCGTGTCGGGCAGCGCCGAGACGCTGCTCGAGGTGCAGCAGACCGCCAGCCGCATCGCCCCCGGCGTGCGCCTCGCGCCCATGACCTTCACGGTGCCCACCGCAGACGTGGGGGCCGACGGGCTGCGGGTGTCGGTGGACGACGACGGCGCGGGCGCCGGCGCCGTCAACGAGTGCGACGAGGCGAACAACGAAGACGACTGGGACGCCCTCACCTGCCCGTGAGCGATGGTCTGCGCACCCCGCCGGGCGTTAGCACACGCCCATGTCTGTAGACCTCACTGATTTCGAGACCGACATCGTCCTGCGCCCGCTCACGCTGGCGGACTTCGACGACCTCATCGCGCTCTCGCTCGCCTGCTTCCCATCCATCGAGCCCTGGACCCGCGCCAACGTCGTGAACCAGCTCGCGACCTGGCCCGAGAGCCAGCTCGGGCTCTTCTTCGACGACCGCCTGGTCGCGAGCTGCGCCCACGTCATCGTGCACAGCGCCGACTACTCGGACTGGTCGGATTGGCGGGAGATGTCGGACGACGGCAACATCCGCAACCACGACCCCGAGGGCGACACGCTCTACGGCATCGAGATCCAGGTGAACCCCGATCTTCGCGGACGGCGCCTCTCCCGGCGCCTCTACGACGCCCGAAAGGACCTCTGCCGGCGCCTCAACCTCTCCGCCATGATGATCGGCGGCCGCATCCCCGGCTACGCGGCGGTTCAGGGCGAGCTCACGGCGCGTCAGTACGTAGACGAGGTCGTGGCCAAGTCGCGACACGACACCGTGCTCACCGCGCAGCTCGCGAACGGCTTCGTGCTCAAGCAGCTCATCCCCGACTACCTGCCCACCGACGAAGACTCCGCTGGCTACGCGACCCACCTCGAGTGGGCCAACCTCGACTACGTGCCGCCCCGCACCCGGGTGCACCGCCGGGCCACCCTGCCGGTGCGCGCGGCGCTGGTGCAGTACCAGATGCGGCCCATCAAAGAGTTCGACGAGTTCGAACGGCAGGTGCGCTTCTTCGTCGACACCGCCAGCGACTACAAGTCAGACTTCGTGGTCTTCCCCGAGCTGTTCACGCTGCAGCTCTTGAGCCTGCTCGGGCCCACGCGGCCCGGCACCGCGGCCCGCGAGCTGGCCGGCTTCACCGAGCGCTACCTCGAGCTCTTCGGCGACCTCGCGGTGCGACACAACACCAACATCATCGGCGGCTCCCAGTTCGCCCTCGAAGACGGCGTGCTCTACAACATCGCCTACCTCTTCCGCCGAGATGGCAGCATCGCCCAGCAGAAGAAGATTCACGTCACGCCCAGCGAGGCGAAGTGGTGGGGGGTGCGTGGGGGCGACGAAGTGCAGGCCCTCGAGACCGACCGCGGCAAGATCGGCATCTTGATCTGCTACGACGTCGAGTTTCCAGAGCTGGGTCGCGTGCTGGCCGACCAGGGCGCCCGTCTGCTCTTCGTTCCCTACAACACCAACGATCGCTACGGCCACATGCGGGTGCGCACCTGCGCCGCCGCCCGGTGCATCGAGAACCACATGTTCGTGGTGACCGCCGGGTGCGTGGGCAACCTGCCCTTCGTCGAGAACGCCGACGTGCACTACGCCCAGTCGGCGGTGCTCACGCCCTCCGACATCGAGTTCGCCCGCGACGGGGTGGCGGTCGAGGCCGAGCCCAACCTCGAGACCGTCATCCCGCACGACATCGATCTCGAGGCCCTGCGGCGCCACCAGCGGCGTGGCACGGTTCAGAATTGGAACGACCGACGCAAAGACCTCTACCGGGTGCGGTGGCTGCCGGGCCGCGAGGGCGAACGCGACATCTGAGCTGTTCGGAGCCGACGTGATACGCGGTCGCGCCCCCGCACCGCGAGCGCCCCGATGCGCGCCCTTCTCCCCCTCACCGTCGCGGCCACGCTGACCCTCGGATGCACCTCCGGGTCGTCGGGCTCCGCCAAGTCTGCCCCCTTTGACTGGGCCGACCAGCCGCTCACCGACCAGCCCGGCGGCCGCTCCTGGTCGAAGGGGGGGTCGTGGTACTCGGCGACCCCGAGGAAATGGCGCGCGCAGGTCGGCGGCATGCTCGACGACGCCGGCGCTGGGCCCCAGGGCCGGGGTCGCGTGTTGATCACGCCGCACGCCGGCATCAAGTACTCGGGGCCCATCGCAGCCGAGGCCTGGGCGCGGGTCGAGGTGCCGGATCTCGTCATCGTCCTCTCCCCCGACCACAGCCGCACCGGCCCCAAGGTGGCCATCTGGGACGAGGGGCCCTGGCACCTGCCGGGCCACGCCTTCGCAATCGACCACGACGTGGTGGAGCGCGCCAAGCACCACATGCCCGCCCTCGAGCCCAGCCGGGTCGCCTTCCGCGACCACGAGGCCGAGATGAACCTCCCCTTCCTGGCCATGCGCAACCCAGACGCCCGCCTGGTGATGATGAGCTTCCACGACGACGACTCGCTGGTCTTCCCCGGCTTCAGCCGGCAGGACATCCAGACGCTCGGGCAGGGGCTCGCCGACCTGCTGGCCGAGCTCGACGCCCAAGGCACCGAGGTCATGCTGGTGCTCACCACCGACCTCGTGCACTACCAGCCGGTCGAGACCATCGAGAGGTGGGATCCGGTCTTCATGGACCAGGCCTCCAAGTGGGACGTAGACGGCTTGCGCGAGACGGTCGAGGGAGAGCGCCTGTCCTTCTGCGGTGAGGTGCCCGTGTCCATCGGCATGACCGCGATGGCCATCCGAGACACGCCGCCCATGCAGTGGACCACCCGCGGCCACAGCGGCCAGACCGGTGGAAAAGGAAAAGAGAAGGTGGTCGGCTACGGCGGAGGTGCCCGATGGGACTGAACCGATGGACGCGGCTCGCCGCGCTGACCGCGGGCGCCCTCGCGCTCGCCTCGTGTGGGGACACCAAGACGCCCCGCAAGAAGCTCCAGGCGGCCGACTGTCCGCCACCCGAGCGCCCCTCGCTCACGCTGGCCGACCAGGCCCCGCGGGTGCTCCCGGTGGCCGACGGCGCCGACCCGCTCCAGGCCCCCTTCCCGGTCAGCGGCGAAGACTCCGGCGACCCGAGCCTGGTCTACGGCACCATGCTGATGGGGTACTACCTGATCGGCGTGCAGCGCAGCCCCGACTGCCGCGACGAGCTCAAGCCCGAGCTGCCGTGCACCCCCTTCGCCTACGAGTACGACCCCCGTACGGCCACCAACACCGACCACGAGTCGCTCGCGCGTCAGGTGGTGGCCACGCTCACCCAGACCTGGATGTACCGGGTGACCGGGCGCGACGAGTTCCGGGCGTCCGCCGACGCCGCGCTCGACATGCTCACCCCGCGGGTCAAGCGGGTGCCGCGGGTCGAGCGCTTTGGCCGCATCCGGGGCGGGTCGCGCATCGAGAACATGGGCGTCACCTCACTCTTGGCGATGTCGATGGCGCACTACCAGTCGCTCACCGGCGACCGCAGCCGCGCCGAGCTGCTCGACGAGCTGGGCCAGTGGCTGCTCGACCGGGTGCGCAGCAACGGCGCCGTGCCCCAGGGCTCGGCCCTCAAGAAGATGCAGCTGCACAACGCGCTGTGGCGGCTCTACGAGGCCACCGGCGACGTGCGCTACCTCGACGCCCTCGAGGCCATGGCCAAGTGGGACCTCGAGCACCGGGGCGACACCGAGAAGGGTGACCTCTTCGAGCACCCCTACCTCTACGGGCTCTGGGTGCACGAGCCGCTGACCGAGCTCTACCAGGTGCGCCCCCAGCCCTGGATCGCCGAGTTGCTGTTTGGCGTGGCCGACGAGGTCATCAAGAAGCAGTACACGCTGGACAACGCGCCGGAGTGCAGCCACGTGGGCGGCTTCCGGCCCAGCAGCGGCCGGGGTCACCCCAACTGGAACCACACGCTCAAGCTCGAGGCCGTCGCCGACGCCTGGCGCATGGCCGCGGCGGTCGGAGACGAAGACCGGGCCGCCATCTACAAGGAGCGCACCCTCATGGCGGCCGACTTCTTGCTGCGCTTCCAGCACCGGAAGGGCGAGCTCGAGGGCTGGGCTGGCGCCGAGACGGCGGTAGGGGGCGTGCCGCTCTTCATCTACGACCCCCGCATTCGGGTGGACGTGCCCGGACACGGCGGCGTCGCCATGTCCAAGGTGGTCGAGTACCTGAGCACCGACACCGTGCCCGGCGCCAAGGGCAAGCCGGCGGTGGCGACCCCGGCCCCCGCCGGCGACGACGGGACCGACAGCTCCCCCCCCTCGGAGGACGCGCCCGAGGCCACCGCACCATGAGCGCCGAGGTCACCAAGCTCACGCCCGGCCGCCGGGGCCGCGCGCTGTGGTCGGTCTTGCTGGTGCTCATCTTCGGGCTGCAGCTGGGCCTGATCGTGCGCACCCACGTCATGCGCGACGACCGCTACGGCTTCGCGATGTTCCATGAGACCATCGGCTATCGACTCACCTATCGGTGGGTGCACGCCGACGGCCGCAGGGAGCGCTTCAAGATCCCAGACGGCGTGTTGCGGTCTCGCGGCAAGAAGCTGCGAGCGCAGCGGAACATCACATCGGTCATGGGCCTCGGGACCGTGCAGATGAACGTCCAAGCCTTCGCGCGATGGCTCTACGAGAACCAGCGCCCAGATGGCGTCGTCGGAATCCACGTCGAGATGCGCTACGGCGTCAACGGGGGGGCCCGCACCGAGCGCGCCGACTTCGTCTGGCCGCCCGAGGAGGCGCCATGATCGCCGCTTGGAATCGCTTCTGGTTCCGCGAAGCCTCGACCCAGACGCTGGGCCTCATCCGTCTGTTCTTCGTGGGCACGCTGGTGAGCAAGCTGGTGGGCACCTGGGGCATCTACAAGGGCTGGGACGCGTTTCGGTTCAACCTGCCGCACCACCAGTCCTATGCCTACGGCGAGTACGTCAACGCCGTGCCGGGCTTCGAGTGGCTGGGGACCCTGAGTCGCTCCGAGTTCCAGACCGCCGAGGGCTGGGTCCTGTTCTTCGCGGTCTGCTTCTGCCTGGGCTTCGCCACCCGGCTGAGCGGCACGCTGGTCGCGCTCGGGGGGATGTACTTCCTGCTGAGCAGCCAGTGGAACTACCTCCACCACGTCAACGTCTATGTGTGGGGGGTGGCGCTGCTCGCGCTGGCGCCCAGCGGCGACCACTACAGCATCGACGCCCTCTTGCGCCGGGCCTGGGCTCGAGCGCGCAAGCAGCCGGTCCGGCCGGTGCCGCCCCGTCCCATCCTCCATCAGCGGATGCTGCTGGTCTTCCTCAGCCTCACCTACGCCTCGACCACCTGGGCCAAGCTGGGGCCGGGGTGGTTCGATGGCGCCGTGATGCAGCTCATGGCCGACAGCGGGTGGCTCAAGGGCCCGTTCCGCGACGCCATCCTGTCGGTCACGAGCCCGCTGCAGCTCTCGTGGTGGACCATCTTCGCTGAGGCCATGCTGGCGGTCGGGCTCTTCTTCAAGCCCACCCGGCGCTTCGCGGCGTGGTGTGGCGTGGCCCTGCACCTGGGCATCGACGCCATGATGAACGTGACCACGTTCAGCTACGCGATGATCAGCCTCTACCTGTCGGCCGCCGAGCCCCACACCGGCCGCAACGTGGTGCGCCTCGACCGCGCCCGCATCGGACACCGGGTGGCCCATGTGCTGCTGCGGGCCTTCGACTGGACCCACCGCTTCCGGGTGGAGCCGGCCGAGCCCGGCGGCCGCGGCTCGGTCACCCCGCCCGATCGACAGCCGCTGCACGGCGCCGACGCCGTCATCATGGTGCTCGGGCTGCTGCCCGCCACCTTCCTCTTCGGCTTCTGGGTGGAGCAGGCCTGGCAGCTTGGGCGCCGGGTGCGGCCGGCGGCCTGAGCCGGCTCAGCGCTCCCCGCCGCCCGCGAGCATGGTGGGCAGGTCCCCCTCGACCACGTAGGCGAGGCCTTCATCGCCCAGCGCGAAGGTGATGGCGAGCGTGTCGCCGTCGGGTCCGAGGCCCTCGAGCCAGCCGGACCGCCCGGACACCACCGAGGCCACCACCTCGGGCAGGTGGAAGGGCTCGAGGGAGGCCTGGGCGGCGTCTCGGGGCGCCAACACCCGGCCCTGGTCGTCGAGCAGCCACACCGCCTCGACCCCCGGCGCGTGGAGCTGCAGCAGCTCGTCCATGACGGTGCCCATGGTGAGCTCGACCCCAGCCACGCCCAGCAGGGCGCCGTCGGGGTCGAACACCGGCATCGTGCACGGCATCACCACACCCTGGCCCAGCGCGTCGACGTAGGGGGTGTGCCAGCGCGGCTGCGGGTCACCGTCTGCCACGGACTCGGTGTACCAGGGGCGGCTGCGGGGGTCGTAGCCGTCGGGGTAGCCGCCCTTGCCGGGCCAGCTCACGTGCACCCCCTGCTCGAGCCCCACATAGGCAGCCACAAGCGGGATGCCCTCGCCGCGAATCAGCCGGTCGAGGGCGGCGGCGTCGAGGCCGCGGATCTTCTGACCGGCGCTGCGGAGCGCAGCAGCGCGCATCGGCGGCCCCAAGCTGGCCATGCGCTCGACCACCCGCGCCACCTGCTCGGGGGGCTCGCCGGCCGGCAGCACGAACACCGGCCACTCCGTGCTCACGGGCTTCCCGTACCGATCGCTGGCGGCCAGCCCCGGCACCGCGCCCGCGTCGAAGTCGGCCTCGGTGTAGGCGGTGTGGCCCGGAGCGGGCGGATGCGTGAGCGCCTGCTGGGCGCCGGTGGCCAGCGCGTGCACCAGGCCTTCGTAGAGCAGCAGGTGCTCGTAGATGATGTGGCTGCGCTCGCCCGCCAGGGTGATGACCGCGGTGAGGGCCGCCTCGCGGGCCAGCGCCGCCTCGCGCTCGGCCCGCTGCCAGAGAAGGAATGCCGTGCTCGACGCGAAGATGGTGGTGAGCAGCGCCACCATGACCAGCATCGTGACCTGCTTGTGCAGGGCGAACCAGCGCGCCGCGGTCTGCCAAGCGTTGTCGGGGCGGGCGGTCACCTCGCGGCCCCCCAGGTAGCGCACCACGTCGGCGGCGAGCACCCGCACCGACGGGTAGCGGTCGGCGGGCTGCAAGCCGCAGGCCTTGTCGACGATGGCCCGCAGCTCGGGGTCGAGGTGTCGGTGCTCCGCCAGCGGCCGCGGGTGCTTGCGGATGCCGTCGGCGGCGAAGCCCACGAGCGTCGCCGGCCCCTCCCCCGGGATGGCCGGCTGCAGCGTCACGAGCTCTTGGAGGATGAGGCCGAGGCTGTACTGGTCGGAGTGCGGGCCGAGGTTCTTCTGCTCGCCGCGCGCCTGCTCGGGGGCCATGTAGCGGGGGGTGCCCAGCACCACCGTGGTCTCGTCGGCGGCGAGGTGCACGTCGCTGCCCTCGCCCGCCGCGAGCGCCCGCGCCCCCTCGACCGTGTCGGGCTGGTCGATGGGCCGGGCGATGCCCCAGTCCATCACGTAGACCTCGCTGAAGGGCCCGATCATGATGTTGGCGGGCTTGAGATCTCGGTGGATGAAGCCCCGCTCATGGGCGTAGTGCACCGCCTCACACACCTTCACGAAGTGCCCGAGCCGCGCGGGCAGATCCTGGTCTTCGGGCACCGCCGCGCCCGCCAGGACGGCCTCGCGGCAGCGCGTGACGAGCGCCTGCAGGGTGTCGCCGCGCACCACCTTCATGGTGTAGGCCAGCGACCCGTCGCCCTGCCGGGTCATCTCGTAGACCGGCACGATGCCCGGGTGATCGAGCTGCGCCGTGATGCGGGCCTCGCGCTCGAAGTGCTCGACCAGCAGGCGCTCACCCAGGCGCTCGGGCAGGATGCGCTTCAGGGCGACGTTGCGCCCCAGGGTGCGCTCGCGGGCCAGCAACACCTCGCCCATGGCCCCCTGACCGATGGTGGTGACGGTCGAGAAGCGCCCGCCCGCGGGGATGGCGTCGGTCTCGTCGGCCTCGGGGGGGGTGTCGGCCATTCGCTACTTGACCAGCTCGTAGGTGAACTGGTCCGAGCCCACCTGCACCCGATCGCCGGGCCGCAGGGGGCGCTTG
>JBDQIL010000065.1:0-9697 GCA_040264415.1 Myxococcota bacterium | reverse complement strand
CTCGCGCTCCGGCGTGGATCCCAGACGCGCGAAGGCGCCGGCGGGGAGACCCACCGGCGCCTTGTAGCGTGCGGCCCCGACCGAGGTCAGGGCAGCGAGCCGATCAGAGGTTCACGCCTTCGGTGCCGGCGGCCAGGGCCTCCTTGCGGGACAGGCGGATCTTGCCCGAGCGGTCGATGTCGATGACGCGAACCAGCAGCTCGTCGCCCTCGCGGACCACGTCGGTGGTCTTGTCGACGCGGCCCTCGGCGAGGTGGCTGATGTGAACCAGGCCCTCGGTGCCGGGGAAGATCTCGACGAAGGCGCCGAAGTCGACCGTGCGCTTGACCACGCCCAGGTAGAGCTTGCCGATCTCGGCCTCCTGGGTGAGCTCGCGGATGATGGCGAGCGCGGCGTCGGCGGCGCCCTGGTCGCTGCTGCTGACCTTGACCGTGCCGTCGTCCTCGACGTTGACGTTGGTGCCCGTGCGCTCCTGGATGGAGCGGATCATCTTGCCGCCGGGGCCGATGATGTCGCGGATCTTGTCGGGGTTGATCTTGATCGAGGTGATGCGCGGGGCGTACTGGTTCAGCTCGTCGCGCGGCGCGGCGAGCGCCTTGCCCATCTCGTCGAGGATGTACATGCGGCCTTCTTTGGCCTGGTTCAGGGCGCGCAGCATGACCTCGCGGGGGACCCCGGAGATCTTGGTGTCCATCTGGAAGGCCGTGATGCCCTTCGAGGTGCCGGTCACCTTGAAGTCCATGTCGCCGAGGTGGTCCTCGTCACCCAGGATGTCGCTGAGCACGGCGTACTTGCCGTCTTCGCGCACCAGGCCCATGGCGATGCCGGCGACGGGGCGCTTCAGGGGCACGCCGGCGTCCATCAGGGCCATCGACGAGCCGCAGACCGACGCCATCGACGACGAGCCGTTCGACTCGGTGACGTCGGAGACGCAGCGGAGCACGTAGGGGAACTCCTCGAAGGTGGGCAGAACGGGCTCGACGGCGCGGTGCGCCAGGGCGCCGTGGCCGATCTCGCGGCGCTTCGGGCCCATCATGCGGCGGGCTTCGCCGGTGGAGAAGGGCGGGAAGCTGTACTGCAGCATCCACTTGCGGAACTGCTCCTTGGCGCCGGCCCAGTCGATGCGCTGGGAGTCGCGCTCGACCCCGAGCGTGGCCGACACGAAGGCCTGCGTCTCGCCGCGGGTGAACAGCGCGGAGCCGTGGGTGCGGGCGGCGATGCCGACCTCGCAGTCGATGAAGCGGACCTCGTCAGTGGCCCGGCCGTCGATGCGGATGCCCTCGTTGGTGACCCGCTTGCGCATGGTCTTCGAGTGCAGCTTGGACCAGGCCTGCTTGGCCTCCTTCGTGACGCGGGCGACCTCGTCGGCGTCGTCGATGCCGTCGACCAGCTGGGCGATGACGGCGTTGCGGGCGTCCTTGATGGCGGCGCTGCGCTCGTGCTTGGCCACCACGGTCATGGCGGCGAGCAGGGTGCCGTTCTCGAGCTCGGCCACCTTGGCGGCGATGGCCTCGTCGGCGACGGGCGCGGGCGGAACGGGCCGCTTCTCCTTGCCGGCGAGCTCACGCAGCTCGTTGATGGCGCCGATGATCGCCTTGATGTTCTCGTGGGCGAGATCCATCGCGTCGATCATGGCGGCCTCACCGGCCTCGTTGGCGCCACCCTCGACCATGGCGATGGCGTCGGCGGTGCCGGCCACGACCAGGTGGATGTCGCTGGCGTGCACGATCTCGTTGGACGGGTTCACGTGGAACTCGCCCTCGTGGCGGCAGACCCGCACAGCGGCGATGGGCTGCTGCAGGGGCAGGTCGGAGATGTGGGCCGCCGCGGAGGCGCCACACATCGCCAGAACGTCGATGTCACAGGCGTCGTCGTACGACATCACCGTGGCGATGATCTGGAGCTCGCAGCGCCAATGCTTGGGGAACTGCGGGCGCATGGGGCGGTCGATCAGGCGGCAGATGAGGGTGCCGCGCTCGTCGGGCCGGCCCTCGCGCTTGAGGAAGCCGCCGGGGATCTTGCCGCTGGCGGCGGTGCGGGAGACGTAGTCCACCGTGAGGGGCAGGAAGTCGAAGGGGCGCTCGCTGCGACCGCCGACGGCGGTGACGAGGACCTGGCTGTCGTCCTGGCGGACGACGACGGCGCCGTCGGCCTGCTTGGCGACCCAGCCGGTTTCGAAGCTGAGGGGGCGACCGCCGATGTCGACGGACACGATGTGTCGGTTCTTGTTGCTCATGGAGTTCTCTCCGGTTTTGAGGCTTGTATGCAGGGTCTCGCGGTTTCGCGAGTGAGGTGTGGACGCCTCCACCCGCCGTCGGAGCCCCGCCGAGAGTTCGGAGGAGCGCCGGTGCGAGCAGAAGGGTCGCGTTCAGGGGTGCGCGGGCTCGACCTGGGACGAAGCGTTCGTCTGCCAGGGATCCCGTAGACCTGCGATGGACGATCGAGCGGGCGATCGGCCGACGGAGACCTGCGGGAAGAGGCGCAGACGGGGCGCGGTTCCGGTGGAGGGCGCGGGGTGGGGGGACAAAGATCGATGCGAGAGCGGAGGCCGTCGCGGCGCGGGCTCGGTGCCCGCGCATGGGGGAGCGCAAGGAGCAACGGGCCGGACCCGAAGGTCCGACCCGTTGAAGGGGCTAACGGCGCAGGCCGAGCTCCTTGATGAGCGCCTTGTAGCGATCCTCATGGTTGACCCGAAGGTACTTGAGGAGGCGCCGGCGCTGGCCGACCAGCTTCAGCAGGCCGCGGCGGGAGTGGTGGTCGCCGTGGTGGGTGCGGAAGTGCTCGGTGAGGTAGCGGATGCGGGCGGTGAGGATGGCGACCTGGACCTCGGGGGAGCCGGTGTCGCCTTCGCCGCGCGCGTGCTTGTTGATGATTTCGGCCTTGTCGGCCACCGTCAATGCCATGTTCTCTCCTTGAATCCGAGCCTCGCAGGTCGAGCGCGCTGACGGGCGTCGCCCTGCCGCGCAGGCCGGGGGTTGCTCGCGCATATCACCCGTCAGTCCGGTCACGTCAAGGTCGCGGGCGTCACGAAGCGTCGGCTGTGGCCAGGCCCACGGAGCGGTGGAGCCCGACCGGGTCGTGATCGGCGAAGGTCGCGACCACGTGATCGACGAAGGCCCGCACCTTGGGCAGCATGAAGGCCCTCTCCACGAAGACGACCGACATGCTGGTGCGGCTGCCCAGGCGATCGGGCAGCACCGGCCGCAGCGCGCCGTCGCGGAGTTCCCGCTGCACGAAGGGCAGCGGCAGCATCCCGATCCCCCGGCCCGAGAGCACGGCGTGGTGGCGGAGGCCCAGGTCGTTCGAGGCCAGGCGGCCGGTCACGGGCACGGGGGCGCCGCCGAGCGTGGGCCAAGCGGGCTCGGGCCGCGTGCCCTCTTGGAAGCCCAGCACACAGTCGTGATCGGCCAGGTCGGCCAGGGTCGCGGGGGCCCCGTGGCGCGCCAGATAGGCGGGGCTGGCCACCGCCACGAGGTCGGTCGCCCAGAGCCGGCGGGCGACCAGACTGGGGTCGTGAAGCGGCCCAGCCCGGACGGCGACGTCGATCTGTTCGGCCACGAGGTCGACAAAGCGCGCCGAAGCGAGCACCTCGAGCTGCACCTCGGGCCATCTCGCGGAGAACTCGACGCAGAGCTGGGCCACCAGCCCGCCCCCGGGGGGCACGCTCACCCGCAGCAGCCCGCGTGGCACGTCGTCGAGGATGCGCACGGCCTCGGCAGCCTCTGCGGCGGCGGCGACCAGCGGGCGCGCACGTCGGTACAGCTCCTCGCCGGCGCGGGTGGGCACCAGGCGGCGGGTGTCACGGTGCAGCAGCCGCACCCCGAGGCGCTCCTCGAGCCGCCCGAGGTGCCGGCTGAGGGTCTCGCGGGGCAGCCCCCGCCCCCGCGCCGCCGCCGAGATGCTGCCCGCTTCGACGATGGACACGAACAGCTCGAAGCCTTCGGTGGACTCGGTGGGCATGGGGCTTGTCCTGTGATGATACTGGCCGACTGATGATGAATCTGGCGCTCTTGTGAGCAATTGTGGTCGGCTTTAGCCTCTGTGTGTCGCCGCCGCTGCCGCTGGCTGCGCTCCACCCGAATCGGAGGCCGCTCATGGCCAAGACGCTCGCCTACTGGATCCCCACCGTGCTCTTTGCCTTGGCCATGACGGGCTCTGGCCTCTCTTCGCTGCTCGGCGTCGAAGAGATGGCGACGAACTTCTCGCGACTGGGCTTCCCCGACTGGTTCATGCAGTGGCTTGGCTTCGCCAAGGTGGTGGGCGTCGTGACGCTGCTGGCGCCGGGCCTGCTGCGCTTCAAGGAGTGGGCCTACGCGGGCTTCACGATCACTCTGGTGAGCGCCTTCCGCGCGCACCTGGCCGCCGGCGACCCGGTGGGTGACACCGCGGCGCCGCTGGTGATGTTGACCCTCGGGCTCGTGGGCTACGCCTTCCGCCCGGACAGCCGAAAGCTGTCGTCGAAGTAGGGCATCAGCCTCGCCGGGCGGCCCGGCGCTCGTCGCGCAGCGCGTGCAGCATGGTCTGGATGGAGGCCTGAACCGCGGCGTCGAGGTCGCGGCCGTCGGCCTCGAGGTCGCCCGAGCCGGCCGCCCGGAGCGGGGCGCCCACGCGGTAGCGCAGCGTGGTGGGCGGTGGCAGGTGGGGCATGGGCCCGACCGCCAGGCCCCAGGGGATGGAGAGGTGCACGGGGAAGATGGTGGCGCGGGCGAGGGCCGGCAGGCGCAAGCGGCGGGCGAGCCCGCGCCCGTCGGTGAGCACCACCAGGGTGTGGTGGGCGCCCACATGGGCCACCGGTACGATGGGGACGTCGAGCTCGGCGGCCAGCTTGGCGTAGCCGGTGCGCCCCGAGAAGCGGACGTCGTACCGGGCGGAGAATGGCCGCCAGGTGTCGAGATCTCCCCCGGGAAAGACCATCAGGTCGCGCTTCCACTCGCCGAGGACCTGTCGGGCCTGCTCTCGGCTAGCGCGCAACACCCCCACGCGCTCGAAGGCCCGCCCGAGCCCCTTCAGCGAGAAGACCATGTCGTGGGCCATCACGTGGATGGGGCGCTCGAAGCCGCTCTGGCGGTACCAGGCCGAGCCCAGCCCCCACGCGTCGGGGATCGAGGTCCCACCCGAGTGGTTGCTCACCAGCATCACGGGTGGAGGTGGCAGGTTCTCCCAGCCGGATGCCTCGATGGGGAAGTAGCGTCCCTCGCCCAGGAGCAGCCGCGCCCAGCGATCGACCTTGCGGATGGCCGCGGGATCGACCGCGCCTGGATCCTGGCCCAAGCCGCCCCCGCCGAAGCGGGCGTGCATGGCGTCGATGAGGTTGAGCGAGTCGCGGCGCTGTGCCATGCGGCCTCCGACCCGGTAGGCTGAGCCGTCACCTTATCCGCCCCCTTGCGGAGCCGGCCATGCCGACCCTCACCGAGCGCCTCAGCGATCTCCAGATCACAGGCACGGGCCTGTCCCGGATCACCGTGGAGACGGCCTCTGGCGAGGTCTCGGCCCTGCGGGGTCGGGGCCGTCGGGCCGAGGCTCCACCGGTGGTCCTGCTTCACGGCATGGGGTCGTGCGCGTCGGACCTCGCGGGGCTGCTGCGTCGGCTGCGTCGGCACGCGTCGCTGCGTCTGGCTCCGGACCTGCCGGGCCACGGCCACAGCCCCGTGCCGGCGCCCGGGCTCGAGCCCGACCGCATGGCCGACCAGCTCGGCGACGCGCTGGCGCGGCTGCTCGACCGGCCGGCGGTGGTCTTCGGCAGCTCTCTCGGGGGCCTCGCCGCGGTGCGCTTCGCCCAGCGCCACCCCGATCGGGTGCGGTCGCTGGTGCTGGCCTCCCCCGCGGGTGCGCCGATGCCCGACGCCGACCTGAAGGCGTTCTTCGAGGCGCTGCGCATCGATGACGCGTCTGCCGCGCGGCGCTTCATCGATCAGACCATCACCCGCACGGCGGTGCCGCGGGCCCTGCTCGCTTGGGGCCTGCGCGACCGCTTCGACCAGCCCCACATCGCCGGATTGTTGGGGCAGGTGCAGCCGCGGCACATGCTGCGGTCCGATGAGCTGCGCGCCTTGGACATGCCGGTGCACCTGCTGTGGGGCGACGGGGACCGCCTGCTCCCAGAGGGGCACTTCGAGTGGTTCGCGCGCCATCTGCCGGCGGGCTCGACCGCCACGCGGGTGCCGGGTGCCGGGCACGCGCCCTATCTCGAGCGCCCCGGGCCCGTGGCCGCGGTCATCCAAGCGGCGCTGGGCGGGCAGCGCGCCGCGGCCGCGTGAGCTACGATGACGCCCTCTCCGAGCCGACCATGCGCCTGATCCTCTCCGCCGTCCTCGCCTTGACCGGCTGCAGCGTGCAGACCGTGCCCCTGCGGTGCATCTCTGCCGACGTCCGGTACACGCTGACCCTGCCCAATGGCACGGAGCGCACGGCCGACCTCGGCTGCCGCGCGGCCTTGCAGACCAACACCCCGCGACGCAGCCAGCGCCGGCTCCTGCTGCGCCTCGACACGGGCGGCATCACGAGCGGCGCCGCGGGCGGCGACGACACGGCTGTCGACACCGGCCCCGCGCCCGTCGACGACTGGTCGGGCACCGAGGGCGTGGTCATCGGCCTGGCCTGGAGCAAGTGGGACAAGCGACTGAACCACCAGCTCGAGATCGAGCCGTGGACCTGGCGCGTGCCCGACGACGACGCGGCCCTCGAGCGCTCCCTGCTGGCCTTCGGCGCCGCCGCCGAGCGGCCGGAGACCGCGGTGGCCGCAGCCTTCTTCACGCCAGATGGCGCCACCGAGCCCCGCGAGTTCAAGTCGCAGTTCGAGGGCGGCTGGGTGCAGGCGACGGGCTACGCCTACCAGACCGATGCCGGCCAGCCCGCGGTGCTGCAGCTCATCATCCAAGACCTCGAGCTCGACGACGGCGCAGTGCTCGACCTCGAGGCCGACCTCACGTTCGAGAGCGAGGCGCCACTCAAGGTGGAGTGACCGGCCTCCCCGGGTGCAGACCGCGGTGGGTGCGGGGTGGGCGCCCCATCGAGATAGCCCCGCCGCCAGGAGCGTCGATGACCGAGCCCGCCCGCCGCCGATTGCCCGTGCGCCCGCTGCTCCTCGTGGCGGTGGTCGTGGGGTCGATCGCGGTGGCGCGGGCCACGGGGGTGGCCGACTCGCTCACGCTGGTCGAGCTGCAGGCGCTGGTGTCGGACGCCGGGCCGGCGGCCATCCCGGTCTACTGGGCGGTGTTCCTGGCCGCGGTCGCGCTGACTGTGCCGGGCTACCCGTTCGTGGTCCTGGGGGTGCTGGTCTTCGGCGCGCCGGTAGGCGTACCGGTGGCCCTGGCGGGCGCCGGGTTGTCCGGCACGCTCGTCACCGCGGGCTACCGCGCCATCGGCGGCAGCCCCACTGCGGCGCCCCGGTGGCGGGTGGTTCAGCGCGGCCTCGACCTCGTGGATCGGCGCCCGGTGCTGGGCATCGCGCTGCTTCGGTCGGTGCTCATGATCTCGGGCCCGGCCAACCTGTTGCTCGCCCTCGCGGGCGTCCGGCCGCTGCACAACCTGCTGGGCACGGTGCTCGGGTTGGTCCCGGCCACCCTGCTGGCGGCGGTCGCGGTTGACCTGCTGGTGGCCTTCTTCGGAGGTGCGGCGTGATCGCAGCGATCTGGATGGTGGGGGGCGTCGCCCACGCCGGCGCCGAGTGGACCGTGCAGGTCGACCCGCTGACCGCCGCGCTGGGCTTCGCCCATGTGCAGGTGGAGCGGGTGGTGACCCCCCGCGTCTCGGTGTACGCCGGCCCCCACCTGCGTCTCTATGATGGCCTCCTCACCGATGTGAACGGCCCCTACCGGGGCGCCGGGCTCGAGGCGGGGGTGCGGGTGTACCCCTGGGGCGAGGCGCCCACGGGGCCGTGGGTGTTGGTGCGCGGGGTGGGCGCGTGGGTGTGGACCACCGACGGCAGCGATCGGGCCAATCCCGGCGGCTACGGCAGCGCGCTGGTGGGCTACACGGGCATCGTGGCCGACTGGCTGGTGCTGAGCGGGGGCCCGCCGCGCACAGCACCGTGGGGATCGCGTTCTGAGCGGGGGTCAGTCGGAGCCGGCGACCCGGCTCTGGCCCGCCGCGTGGGCCCACCGCTGCGGGTCCACGCCGAGGTGGCTGAGCACGGTGGGGAACACGTCGAGGTGGCTGGGGTCCCCGGCCGGATCGAGCTCGCCCGCCGGCGCGCCGCCCCCCCAGATGAGCAACGGGATGGTGCGGCAGTCGGCGTTGCGGGCGCCGTGGCCGGCCGCGTCGCCGCCGTGGTCCGACGTCACCACGACCAGCCAGTCCTCCCCCGACGGGCGGGCGTCGATGGCCGCGAGCAGGCGGCCCACGCGGGCGTCCTGGTCTTCGATTGCGGAGAGGTAGTCCGCGTTGTCGGCGGAGAACCCAGAGGCGTGGCCTGCGTGGTCGACGTCGTCGAGGTGCGCGACCAGCAGGGCGTGCGGGTCGGCCTCGATGTGGCGGGCCAGGCGGTCGGCCACGCCGTCGTCGTCGGTGAGCAAGGCGTCATCGAAGTCGTCGGCCCCGTGGATGGCCGACAGGATCTCCGGCCAGTGGGCGGCTGCGGCGGTGGACCGGCCCAGCGCTCGCCGCGTGATCCCCGCGAAGGTCTCGAAGGACCGGTCGTAGGTGGCGTAGTCACCGTTGGCCTGCACGCCGTGGGTGGAGACCTCCACCCCGGTGAAGATGCTGGTCCACCCGGCCGCCGAGACGGTGTCGCCGGTCTGCTGGGTCTGCGCGGCCATCGACCAGGCGCCGGCGGCGCGCAGGCGGTCGAGGTGGGGGGTCTGGGCGGCCTGCAGCGCGTCGGGGCGCATGCCGTCGATGCCCACGAACAGCGCGCGGCGGACCGGCTCGGCCGCGGCTGGGGCGCCGGTCTCGTCGGCCTGGTCGGTCTGGGCGGTGCAGGCGGCGAGGCTGACGAGGGCGGCGACGCACAGGCGGGGGGGCCATCGACTCACGGGCAGCTCCGGGGGCTGGGTCCCGGTCTATACTCCCCCCGACGCCCGCTGGGAGCCCCATGACCGCCACGCTGTTCGCCCTCGCGCTCGGGGTCACCCCCGCCTCCGCCCAAGAGGTGGTGGTTCGCAACGACGCCGCCGTCGACGACACCTTCGACACCTCCGACTATGTGGCGTGGCTGGACTACCCCGAGTGCGCCATCTCGGTGCTGACGCCCGACGCCGCCGACCTGCCGCTCACCATCGACGTCATCCGCTTCTACCTGGGCAGCTCGCAGGGCAACCAGGACGGGCAGGAGACGCTGGTGCAGCTGGGCATCCAGCAGCTCGAGGCGGGCGAGCAGCCCACCGGCTTCGGGGATTGGGCCTGGGGGGAGGAGGCCTTCTTCGTCTCGGTCTCGTCCACCACGCTCACCGACCTCAGCCTCGACCAGCCCGACGCGGGCTTGTACCCGCTCGAGGTCACCGGCGGCTCGATCGCGGTCTGGATCTGCCCGCCCGACCCCACCACCGGCGAGGCCTGGCCCTTCGTGAGCAGCCTCGACACCGCGGGCGTGGTGATCCACTCCGGCTCCCCCAACACCGGCAACTTCATCTTCTACAGCGGCTCGGTGATGCGGCTGAGCGACCTCGGGGCATCGGGGGCCTGGATCATCCGCGCGGTGCAGTCCGCCGGCGGCGGCTCGGGCGGCGACGGCGGCGGTTCGGGCGACGGCGCCGACGGG
>JBDQIL010000064.1:0-9708 GCA_040264415.1 Myxococcota bacterium | reverse complement strand
GTCGGACTCCTGCGATGACAGCAGTGTAAGCACCCTACGGCACAGGCAAGGTGCGGTGGGGGCGATCGGCCATTCCGCCGCTCTCATGGGGAACAGCGGGGTGCCATCCGTCGTTGGCCGTCGATCGGCGCCGTGCTACCCTCGTCCCCGGAGCCAGTGAGGGAGGGTTCGGATGCACGTGGCGCTGCTCTTGTGGAGCCTGGGGTGTCAGCCGGCGCCCGACGGGCCACCGGTGGAGCCCATGCCGGGGGCCGACGAGCGCGTGCAGACGCTCCGGCTCGATCTGCACGCCGCGCAGCAGGCTTGGAGCGAGGGCCGTCGCGAAGAGGCCCGCGCGCGGGTGCTGCGGACCTACCGCGATCAGTTCGAGCCGATGGAGCGGTCGCTGCGGTCCCTCGACCCGGTGGCCACCCTCGAGCTCGAGTACGCCTTCGGCGACCTCGAGCGGCGCATGCGTCGCAACAGCGACGCCCTGGGGCTCGCGCAGGCGGTCCAGCGCATCACGCGCGGCACCGACGAGCTGGTGGCCGCGCTGCCCGCCGCGCCGGCCGATCCGACCGCGGCCCCGGTGCCGTCGGCGGCGGCGCCCACCGCTGAGGCCGCGCCCCTGCCAGCCCACCTGCGGTCGGGCGAGGGGGGCTGAGCGAGCGGTCAGCGGCGGGGGCGCCCGAGCTGCGTCGAGGTGACCGCCCAGTCGGCCTGCAGCGGCGGGCCCTGGATGCGGGCGACGAGCGTGGAGGCGTGGCCGATCTGGAGCTCTTCGATCGCCGGCCCGATGTGGATGACGGCCTCGCCGCCGCGGATGGGCTCGTGGACCACCGGACGGCTGAGCACGACGTCGTCCACCTGAATGACGAGCCGCTGCCCCACTTGGTTGGTGGTGGCTTCCTCGAGGCGCTTGGCGCCGGCGTCGGTGAAGCGCACCCGCACGGCCAGCCCCCCGCCGGCGAGGTCGGGCATCATGGCGGCCTCGGCCACGTCGGCCGACGTGAGCAGGGCGGGACCGACCGCGACCGGGTGGCAGTCGGTCGAGCCAGCGGTGCAGTCCTGGAGGGTCTGGGCGTTGGCGTTGTCGGCCACCTCAGCGTGGATCTTCAGCTGCCCGGGGCGGATGACCCGCGCCACGATGCGGTCGGGTGTGACCCCCGCCGGCATGGGCAGCCGCAGCTCGATGCGCCCGTCTACGGCGCGGGCTTCGCCCACATAGCCGAGGTTCTGGATGCGGGCGCCCATGGCCGCTGCGTCGGCGCTGGCGAAGGCGGGGTCGCCCTCGAGCACCACCGTGCTGTCCACCATGCCCACCGTGGGCGCGGGGCCCGAGCGATGCGCGCAGGCGCCCGTGAGCAGTGAGAGGGCGAAGGCAGCGGGCAGGGCAGGGGAGCGGGGACAGCGCATGCCCTCACGCTACCCCAGCGTCGCCCCCGCGTCCGCTCAGCCGCCGGTCGCGGCGGCGAGCCCGCCCCGGAGGTGCGCGCAGGTGGTGCCCTTCGGCACCCGGGTCATCCGCCAGGTCGAGGTCTCGGGGACCGCCTCGAGCTTGGGGTTGGCCACGAACAAGCGATTGCTGGCGCCGATGGTGCGCTGGCCGAAGTCGAGCACGGTGGCCTTGCCGTCGATCCGGTCGCGGCCGTCCCAGGTGCCGGCGACCGTGGTGCGGGCGCGCTGCAGCATGTAGACCTCGACCTGGCCGAAGAGCGGGGCCTTGAGGTGAACGGTCGCGCCGGGGTGGCCGTCGCCCTCGTGATCGGTCACGGCGACGTGCTCGGCCTCTTGGGGGATGGAGCCCCCCGCCTTGTCGAGGTCGTAGCCGATGGCGAGCATCTTCATGTCGCCGCTCACCGCCCACTGCGCGCCGTCGGGTCGCAGGGTGAGGGCGAAGCGCTTGTCGGGCATGGCGTCGATGAAGCCCGGCGGGATGGTGGTGGTGGCGATCGACCGGGACCCGTCTGGGGTGATGCTGCAGACGGTCTGCTGCTGGATGGGCGCCTCTGGCGTGCCGACGATCTCGACCAGGTAGACCGAGCCGGTCTGGATGATGGTGTCACCGAGCACCGGGATGGTGGCCTTGGTGGTGAGGCTGAGGTCCATCCGCCACGCGCCGCGCAGGTCGGGGGTCGAGGGCGCAGTCGTCGCGCTCGCGGGCGCGACCGAGGGCGGCTCGACTGCCGCCACGGGCGCGGCTGCGAGCGATGTCCCGGTGAGCGCGGTCCCAACGAGGAGGGCGCGCAGAGCAGGGCCGGACATGGAGTCCTCCGAAGAGAGGGCGGGCACGGGGGCCCTCGATCGACGGGCTTCGGGCGCCGTCATTCAAGCCACTGTTCTAAGGGGTCTCGGCCGGCGGGGCCGCTGCGCCGGGGCCAGGCGACCCGCCCAGCGGCAGCGCGGGCGCGGGCGCGGGCGCGGGCGCGTTCGTGCGGCCGCCCAGGTCGGCGATGGGGGTGACCTCGTCGAGGAAGGCCTTCAGCACCTCGCGCTCCAAGACCTCTTTGTCGAGCAGGTGCGCCGCCATGCGGTCCATCAGCTCGCGGTGGGCGGCGAGCACCCGCCGGGCGTCGCGGTGGGCCGCGTCGAGGATGCGGCGCGTCTCTTCGTCGAGGGCGCGAGCGGTGGCCTCGCTCACGGCGATGTCTCGCATGGCGCCGCCGCCCATCCCGAAGGGGTTCTGGCGTTCGCCGCCGTAGTCCACGGCCCCCATCGACTCGGACATGCCGTACTGGCTGACCATGCGGCGGGCGAGATCGCTGGCCTTGCGGATGTCGTCGGAGGCGCCGGTGGTGATGTCTCCGAAGACCTGCTCTTCGGCGGTGCGGCCGCCGTAGAGCACGATGAGGCGGTTGAGCAGCTCGCCCCGGGTCATGAGGTAGCGATCTTCGAGGGGCGTCTGCAGCGTGTAGCCGAGGGCGCCGATGCCGCGCGGGATGATGCTGATCTTCTGGACCGGGTCGGCGCCGGGGCAGGCCGCCGCGCAGATGGCGTGGCCGGCCTCGTGGTAGGCCACCACGCGCTTCTCCTTGTCGGAGAGGCGCCGCGACTTCTTCTCGAGGCCAGCGACGATGCGCTCGACGGCGTCGTCGATGTCTTGCAGCTCGACCGAGGTCTTCTCGCGACGGGCGGCCAGCAGGGCCGCCTCGTTGAGCGCGTTGGCCAGGTCGGCGCCCGCGAAGCCGGGGGTGCGACGGGCCACCTCACCGAGGTCGACCGACGGGTCGAGCTTCATCTCGCGGGCGTGCACCTGCAGGATGGCCTCTCGACCGGTGACGTCGGGGCGATCGACCAGCACCTGCCGGTCGAAGCGGCCGGCCCGCAGCAAGGCGGGGTCGAGGATCTCCGGGCGGTTGGTCGCCGCCACGATGATGATGCCCTTGCGGCCGTCGAAGCCGTCCATCTCCACCAGGATCTGGTTGAGGGTCTGCTCGCGCTCGTCGTGGCCGCCCATGGGGCTGCCGCCACCGCGGGCCTTGCCCACGGCGTCGAGCTCGTCGATGAAGATGATGCAAGGGGCGTGCTCGGCGGCCTTCTGGAAGAGGTCGCGCACGCGCGCGGCGCCCACACCCACGAACATCTCGACGAAGTCGGAGCCGGAGATGCTGAAGAAGGGCACGCCCGCCTCGCCGGCGACGGCGCGCGCCAGCAGGGTCTTGCCGGTGCCGGGGGGGCCCACGAGCAGCACGCCCTTGGGGATCTTGCCGCCGAGGGCGGTGAACTTCTCGGGGGTCTGCAAGAACTGCACGACCTCTTGCAGCTCTTCGATGCCCTCGTCTACGCCGGCGATGTCTTCGAAGCTCACGCCCGTGCCCTCTTCGGGGGCGAGCTTGGCCGACGACTTGCCGAAGGTGGCCACGCCGGGCGGCACCCCCCCTTCGCGACGGCTGAACATCACCCACAGCAAGAAGATGAGGGCCATCGGCAGCATGAGGCCGAGCCCGCCGCCGCCTTCGCCGTCACAGGCGCCCGGCGCCTTGCGGCTGTAGGGCACGCCGTTGGCCTCGAGCAGGTCGACGAAGCCCTCGTCGTCGGCGTCGACCCGGTACACGGTGCGCTGGTTGGCGTCGCCCTCGTCGTCGCCGTTCAGCTTGAGTTGGACCCGGGACTCGCCCTCGAAGACCACCTCGGCGACCTCTCCTTGCGAGATGCGAGACTTGGCCTCGCTCCAGGTCATGGGCTGGAAGGCGACCCCCTGAAACAGCGACAGGACCACCCACCCCACGGCCACCAGGGCGGCGAGCTGCAGGACGATGAAGAGGTTGCGGTTCTTCTGCACGGGGTCTTCCTGCGCGCGGGGGTCAATACTCAGGCCGCATGCGCGAGAGACGCGCTGGGCTCAGGAGGCCGACGTGACGACCCGCTGGATAGTTCTGTTGGCGATCGGATGTGTGCTCACCGTTGCCTGCGGCGACAAGGGTGAGGGCGCTGGGGGCGGCGACGGGGCCGACGGGGCCGACGGGAGCGACGGGTCGGACGGCGCCGATGGCACAGGGGATGGCTCTAACCGCATCGACGCCGACCACGACGGGTCGTTCTCTGACGAAGACTGTGATGACAATGACTACCGGATCTTTCCGGGGGCCGACTAGGTCTGCGATGGCGTCGACAACGACTGCGATGACGAGGTGGACGAGGGCTTCGACAGCGACGCCGACGGGCACGTGAGCGCCGCCCTCTGCGACGACGGCGACGACTGCGACGACGCCGACCCAAACACCAACCCGAGCGCCGAGGAGGTGCCCTAAAACGGCATCGACGAGGACTGCGACGGCGACGACCTGCTCGACGCCGACCGAGACGGCTTCGACTCGAACGAGCACGGCGGAAACGACTGCGACGACGCCGATCCGGCGGCCTACCCGGGCGCCGCCGAGGTGGCCAAGGACGGCATCGACCAAGACTGCGACGGCGTCGACCTGCTCGACGGCGACGGCGACGGCTTCGACGACGAGGCCGTGGGCGGCGACGACTGTGACGACGCCGACCCCGCCGTCTTCCCGGGCGCCTGGGAGTGGGACAACGACACCATCGACCACAACTGCGACGGCCGCGATGGGCGGCGGGTCGATGTCGAGGATCTGCCGGTGGTGTGGACCGGCGCGGCCAGCGGCAACGGCCTCTTCGGCTCGACGCTGCTCGACTGCGACGTCGACGGCGACGGCCTGCGCGACCTCGTGGTGGGCGCGCCCTTCCTGACGGGCGGGAGCACGTACTCTGGGGCCGTGGGCATCTACCTGGGCGCCCAGGCCACCGGCTGGCCTGGGGCTGGCACGATGGCCGACGCCGACGTGATCATCAACGGGCAGTCCACCTATGCGTTCTTCGGCTTCGGCGGCTTCTGCGTCGACCTCGACGGCGACGGCGCCGACGAGCTCTTCCTGGGCGCGGGGGAGTACGGCGGCGGCGGCACGTCGTGGACGCTCCGCCGCTTCGACGGCGGGGCCTCCTGGAGCGCGTCGATGGACACCTCCGAGGCCTCGGCGAGCTTCACTTACGACATGAACGCGACGAGCACCTCCGCGGTCTACTCCATCAGCTTGGGCAGCTGGGACGTCGATGATGACGGCGTCATCGACCGGGTGCTGGTGGCGCCTTCGACCGCCGAGACCTCGGGCGAGGCGCCGGTGAGCACCGAGGTGTGGCTGCTCGACCCCACGGTGTTGGAGACCTCGGGCGAGCTCGAGCCCCTGGTCGACACCGTGGTGAGCCTCGCCGGCGAAGACCAGCTGGTCGGCTACGCCATCTCCCCCGACCTCAACGGCGACGGCTTCACCGAGCTCGTGGTGAGCCAGTCGGGCGAGCAGCTCGACACCGACGGCGAGACCACCATCTACCCGGGCTCCGTGCACTTCGTCTCGGGCCTGCCAGCCGCCGACGGCGCGCTGTCCGACTTCGCCTTCGCCTCGCTCGTGGGGGCTTCGGATGGGTAGTACGGCTACCAGACGGCCTTCGGCGACTTCGACGGCGACGGCACCACCGACGCGATGATCTCGCGCCTGGGCGAGGATCGGGGCGGCGCCTCGAACGCGGGCGCGGTCTACTTCCACAGCGACATCGCCACCGACCTGTCGGGCCTCGACCTCGACGGCGCGAGCCTGGCCGACGCCTGGGTGCTCGGCGAGTGGAGCAACGGCCGGCTGGGGCTGCGGCTGGGCGCCCTGGGTGACCTGGACGGCGACGGCGCCGACGAGGTGCTGGTCACCGAGCCGTCGGGCGGCGTCAACGGGTACGGCCGCACCCGCATCTTGAGCGGGGCGCTGTTCAACCGGACCGCCGGCGACGGCACCTACGTAGACGACGTGCAGCTGCTCGAGCTGGCCTCGGGCAGCGCCGACCACGGGCTGGGGGAGACCTGGGTGGTCGCCGACTTCGACGGCGACGGATCGCCCGACCCGGTCATCGGCGCCCGCACCTACTCGTCGGGCGGCATCACGCCGACGGGCGCGGTCTACCCGCTGCGCTCCGAGTGGTGGACGGCGCGCTAGTCGCGCGCGGCCCGGTCAGTCGCGTCGGCGGCGGCCCACGGCGAGCAGGCCCACGAGGGCCCCCAGGGCGCCTGCGCCGCCGCCCACGGCGCTGCAGCCGCCCTCTTCGCCCTCGATGGCCTGGCGGTCGACCAGGAAGGAGCAGGCGCCGTCGGGCTCGCCGTCGGCCCCCTCGTCGATGTCCCCGTCGCAGTCGTTGTCGCGGTTGTCGCAGTCCTCTTCGGCGCCGGGGTAGGTCCAGGGGTCGTCGTCGTCGCAGTCGGCCTCGCCGCCGGCCTCGATCTCGGCGAAGCCGTCGAAGTCGTCGTCGAAGGTGTAGAAGCCCTCGTCGATCTGTCCGTCGCAGTCGTCGTCGATCTCGTTCTGGCTCTCGGGCGCCCCGGGGTACATGAGGTTGTTGGTGTCGTCGCAGTCGCCGGCGCGCTCGGAGAACGAATCGCCGTCGTCGTCGTACCAGTCGGTGCCCTCGTCGATCTTGCCGTCGCAGTCGTCGTCCATGCCGTTGAGCACCTCTTCGGCGCCCGGCCCTACGTTCGGGTCGTTGTCGTGGCAGTCGCCGTCGTTCTCGGAGAAGCCGTCGCCGTCGTCGTCGACGCCGGCGCCGTCGGCCGGCTCGTCGATGAGATCGTCGCAGTCGTCGTCTTTTCCGTTCGACGGGCGCTCGGGCGCGCTCGGGTTGATGGCGCTGTCGTCGTCGTCGCAGTCGCCGGCGCAGGGGAACCAGCCGTCGCCGTCGCCGTCCCAGGCGCGGTCGACCGAGGCCTCGCAGTCGTTGCCCACCACGTCGATGGTCTGCTCGGCGAGGTCGGGGTCGTTGCTGACCACCTCGATGAGGGCCTCGGCGGGGGGAGAGCCTCCCCCGGGGACGAAGGCCACCTCGATGATGTCGGAGTCGCCGGGCACCACGTAGACCGGCGTGGCGGACTGCACGCTGAAGCTCGTCGAGCCCACGGGGTTGAAGTCGGCGATGGTGAGGGTCACGCCGCCGCAGTTCTCCACCGTGGCCTGCTTCGAGAAGTAGCCGCCGGCGGCCTTGGGGCCGAAGTCGTGGAAGAGCGGGTGGATGGTGCCGCAGGGGTACCGGCCGATGCCACGCAGCACGATCTTCCAGATGCCGCGGTTGCCGTCTTCGGTGCGCTCGGTGACCTCGTTGTCGTTCGACTCGATGGTGAGGACGGTGCGGAACTGGCCCTCGGCGTCGGGGCGGAACACGATCTCGAACAGCGCGGTGTCGGGGTCTTGGTCGGTGCCGCCGCCGAGCACGAGGGTCGTGGGGTCGTCGTCCTCGTCGAAGGCCTGCCAGCCCGGCGAGACGCTCCAGTGCTCTTCGTCTTCGACGTAGATGTCGTAGATGGTGACCCCGCCCTGTCCGGTGCTGTACAGCAGCACGTCGAGGGTCTCGCGGTCGTTGACCGCGACCATCCCGGCGTCGAAGGTGGCCTGTCCGGTCGACAGCACGCGCTTCTGCTCGGCGAAGTCGTAGTCCTGGCCGCAGCCGGTGACGGCGGCGAGGGCGAGCAGCAAAGAGAGGGGGCGGCGCATGGTTGCCTCCGGCGGGGGGCGGGAGCTTACAAGGCGCCCCGAACAGGCACAACACCCCACCGCGGTTCGCGCGGCCGCGTGGGCGCCGTCAGGGGGTGCCCGGCGCGACGTCGACCGGGCCGGACGGGGCGCAGTCGAGCCCCTCCAGCCGGGCCTCATTGTCGAGCACGCTCTTCGTCTTTCGGTAGAGGAAGCGCGCCTGCTGCAGGTTGTCACCGATGCAGACCATGCCCAGCTTGCCGAATTCCGACAAGGCGCCCATCAGGTGGAAGACGGTGCCCCGCTCGGTGCCGTGGTGGAAGTGCAGCCCGTGGTACACGGCGATGTCGATCAGATCATCCGGCAGCAGCCCCCGGTAGGCCTCGGATCGCAGGGTGTCCGAGGCGAAGTAGGTCTTCTCGCGGCCGCCCTGGGCGTGGAAGCTGCCGGTCTCGGCGTCATACGAGCCGTCGGTCAGGAACAGCAGCGTGAGGAAGGGGTGGGTGGTGCCCCCCTTGCGCAGGTTCACCTCGATGGCGTGGTGCGTGAAGCCGCCCTCGCCGTCGGGGACCGTCACGAAGTCGGTGGCGAAGCGGCCCATCACGCCCTTCGACGCCAACACCTCGGCCACCTGAAGCCCCGCCCGTTGCACCTCGAGGCGGTAGTCGGCGTGGGCTGGGAAGGTGCACCCCTCGAAGACCTGGCCCTCGTCACCGCCGAGCACCTGGTCGTGGGTGGAGATGGACTGGGCCCGCCCGACCGCGTTGACCCGGCACTGGCTCGAGGGGGAGCGCTTATCGACCCCCTCGACGAACTCCTCGACGACACCACCCATCTCGGCGAACTTGGCCTCGAAGCGGGGCCAGACCTCTTGAGGGGCGACGAAGCGCAGCGCCGGCAGGCGGTCGGTGATCTGGCGCACGAGGTCGCTGCGTGAGCGGCCGTCGACCCCGTCGTAGTAGAACAGGGCGTTGCCCTCGCCGGAGAACCCCTCGTTGAGCTTGACCACCGCCCGCCGCATCTCGGGCGTGCGCAGCTTGAGATCGGCGAGCGCGCCGGCGATGTCGGATCGGTCGCGCAGCCGCTCGAACCCGAACGGGAAGGTGACCCCCGCCTCGCGAAAGACCTCGCGGCAGCCGCTCTTCGAGCCGAGATCGCCCAGCGCGGGGTCGTTGGCGTACAGCGGGATGTCGAGCCGCACCGACAGCGTGCGCTCGAGGGGGCTGCTGTTGAAGCAAACCATGTGGGCGCGGCCGCTGTCGCCGATGGCCGCCCGCAGGCGCGCCATCAGGCGCGGGCGGTCGAGGATCTTGGCCGAGAGCGGGCGCGTGGACGCGTCGAAGCAGTGGTAGCGCTCGAGGCGGCGGCGCGCGTGGCTCGTGGGCACGCCGGTGAGCAGGTGCAGGTAGTAGTCAACCACGGTGTCGGAGATGGCCTGGCTCGTCACGAAGATGACGCGGGTGCGGGGGCGCCGCAGCAGCATCAAGAAGAACAGCAGGCGCTCCTCGTAGTGGTGCACGCCGCTGATCTTGGAGAGCTCCTGCGGATCGAGGGACAGGCTGGGCACCACCAGCACGGTGTGCTCGGTGCGGTCGTCCCGGGACACCCGGTCGTAGAGCCGCGGCAGCTTCGCGCGCAGGGCCGCGAAGGCGGCGAGCTCAGCAGGAGAGCCGGGGGCGGGGTGCGGGCCGTTCATCGACGCTCCGGGGGCCGGTGG
>JBDQIL010000063.1:0-9748 GCA_040264415.1 Myxococcota bacterium | reverse complement strand
CATCAGCAGCGCCCGACGCGCCCCCCGCGGGGCGGCTGCGGGCGCTGCTGATGAACGCGATGACCCTGAAGGTGGCCATCCTGCTCGTGTTGTCGGTGGCCACCGGGCTGCTGGTGGTCGACCTCGTGCGGGTGCCCTCAAGGTCCTTCGCAGTGGGCGACGTGGCCGACCGCGACATCCGCGCCACCACGGCCTTCGAGTTCGTAGACTGGGAGGAGACCGCCGCCGGCGAGCGCACCGCCGAAGAGAGCGTGCGCCCCGTCTTCGACTTCGACGGCACGCTCGCGACCCGCCTCAACGGGCGGCTGGGCGAGGCCTTCGACGCCGCCCGACGCGCCCGCTCCACCGCGCTGATGGACGCCCGGGCCGACGGCCGCGACACGCTCACCGACGCCGAGCAGTCCGCCATCGCCGGCGAGTTCTTGCGTCTGGTCGAGCTGTCGCTGGATGAAGAGGACCTGCAGCGGCTCATCGACGGCGGCTGGGACCGCTCGATCGAAGACATCACCCGGCAGCTGTTGAGCTCGACCATGCGGGCCTACATCGCCGCGGATCGGTCGGTGCTGCCCACGGGCGCCGGCGCGGTCAACGTGGTGCGCATCCTCTCCGACAGCCACCAAGACGAGGTGCTGCTCGAGGGCTTCGACAAGGTGCTCACCCCCTCCGAGGCCCGGCAGCAGATCAGCCTGCAGGCGCTCGAGGGCGGCGACGCCGACGCCGACGCGGTCAAGGCCGCGGTCTCGGTGGCCCGCGCGGCGGTGCGCCCGAACTTCTCCTACAACCAGCTCATGACCCAGAACCGGCGCCAAGAGGCGCGCGACAGCGTGGACGAGGTGGTCATCCGGGTGAACCGCGGGACCGCCCTGGCCCGGCAGGGTGACGTGCTCACGCGGGCCCAGATCGAGCGCATCGAGGCGCTGCAGGGCGCCCGCAGCGGCACCGGCCTCGCGGGGGTGATCTTCGCGATGATGGCGTTCACCGCGCTGGTCTGGGTGTCGCTGTACCAGTTCGCCACGTCGTGGATCAAGAAGTTCGCGCGCGAGCCCGGAGAGCTGGCCGCCATCGCGGCCCTGTCGGTGATCGCGCTCGCCCTCGGGCGGCTGGTGGTGGCCCTCGGCGACCCCGTGTCGGCGGTGGTCGGCCTGGGGCTGTCGCCCACCAGCCTGTGGTACCTCGCGCCCGTCGCGGGCTGCGCGATGCTGGTGCGCATCCTGTGCAACAGCGAGACGGCCATCGTCTGGGTGCTCGGCACGTCGGCCTTCCTCGGCGTGATGATGGACCAGAGCGTCCTGTACGCCCTGTTCTTCGCCATCAGCGGGGTCACCGCGGCGGGCTCCCTCGCCCACATGCGCGAGCGGGCGGGCGTGCTGCGCGCGGGGGTGCTGGCCGGCCTGGTCAACGCCGCCGCCGCGCTGCTGCTCAACCTCGTGCAGGCGCACATGGGCGACGGCGCGGTCATGGCAGGCGCCGCCAGCCAGCCGCTGTGGGACGTCGGCTTCGGCTTCGTGGGCGGCGTGCTCTCGGGCTTCTTGGTGCTCGGGCTGGTGCCGGTCTTCGAGAGCTTCGGCTTCGTCACCGACTACAAGCTGCTCGAGCTCGCCAACCTCAACCATCCGCTGCTGCGGCAGCTCATGCTGCGGGCGCCCGGCACCTACCACCACAGCGTGACCGTGGCGCAGCTCTGCGAGGCGGCGGCCGAGGCCATCGGCGCCAACGCGCTGCAGACCCGCGTGGCCTGCTACTTCCACGACATCGGGAAGGCCGTCAACCCGCGCTACTTCATCGAGAACCAGCGCGGGGGGCCCAACCCCCACGACCGACTGCCGCCCCACACCTCGGCCAAGGTCATCATCAACCACGTGCGCGACGGCGAGGCCATCGCGCAGCAGTACAAGCTCCCCCAGGTCATCGTCGACGGCATCACGATGCACCACGGCTCGGGGCTCATCCAGTACTTCTACGCCAAGGCGCTCGAACAGGCCGGCCCCGGCGACGAGGTGTCCGAGGCCGACTTCCGCTACCCGGGCTCGCCGCCGAACAGCCGCGAGACCGGCATCATGATGCTGGCCGACAAGGTGGAGGCGGCCTGCCGTACCCTCAAGGACAAGTCACCCGAGAGCATGCGCGCGCTGATCCAGAAGCTGGTCAACGGCGCGATCATGGATGGCCAGCTCGAGCAGTGCCCCCTCACCGTGAAGGAGCTCTACACCATCGTCGATGCCTTCACCGACTGTCTGATGGCCATCTACCACCACCGCATCGAGTACCCGGGCATCCCCGAGCGGCGCCAGCCCAAGGCGAACGAGGAGCAGCCCTCGGGGCCGATCATCACCCTCGAGATCGCCAACCCCCTGCGCAGCGAGGCCACCGACCCCAACCTCGCCTCCGTGGGGGGCGGTGTGGGCAGCTTCACCGACCCCCGCATCCAGAGCGACGGCCCCGACGCGGTCCGATCGCGGCCCGCCGATCTCGTCGACGCGCCGGACGCCCCCGACGCGGTGCGGTCGCTCTCCCCGGAGGACGACTACGAGAGCGCCGCCCACCTCGAGGGCGGGGTGCGCCCGTGGCGGCGGGACGACGACCGGTGAGCACCGTAGACGTCGCGGTGCGGGGTGACCCTGCGGCCCTCGACGCGCTGGGCCTCGACGTGGACGCGCTCGCCCGCCGCGCTCTGACGGCCGTGGCCTACGACGACGGCGAGCTGAGCGTGGTGCTGTGCGACGACGCCTTCATCCTCCCCCTCAACCGCGATTGGCGCGGCAAAGACGCGCCGACCGACGTGCTGAGCTTCGCCCAGCAGGAGGGGGAGGGTGGACCCGACGAGAGCGTGGTGCTTGGCGACCTCGTCATCAGCGTCGAGACCGCCGCGCGGCAGGCGCGCGCGCTCGGCCACAGCCTCGACGACGAGGTGGCGGTCCTGCTGATCCACGGGCTGCTCCACCTGCTCGGCTTCGACCACGAGCACGACCCCGCCGAGGCCGCCGAGATGCGGACCGAGGAGCGGCGCGTGCTCGACGCCTTGGGTCTCGACGGCGCGAGCCTCGTGGAGCGCGCCGAGACCTGAGCGAGCTTGAATCAGGCCCCCGCCAGCCGCCGCAGATCGGGGGGCTCGAGGGTCGCACCCTCTTGCTCGGGGTCGAGGGCGGCCGCCACGAGCGCGCGAGCCAGGGTGTCGCCGGTCAGCGACGCGAAGCGATCACGCAGCCCGGACACGCCCACCGCCGCCAGGGCCCCCAGCAGGCCATCGGTGACGATGGCGCCGATGCGCTCGCCGGGGCGGGCATCGGGTCGATCCTCGCCGGTGATGAAGGCCGGTCGAGCGATCGTGAAGGGCAGGGGACCCGACCGGAGCTCGCGCTCGATGGTGGCGCGCACCTGCATGTAGGCGCCCGCCGGCCGATCGGCGCCCAGCGCCGAGAGGTAGACGAAGCGCGGCGGGGTGGGCAACGCGGCGGCGGCCTGCATGAGCATCTGGGTCAGCTCGAGATCGACCGACGTGTAGTCGTCTCTTCGGCCTGCGGCGCGGGCCTCTTTGCGGCGCGGACCCGAGGTGCCCAGCAGCGCGAAGACCGCGGTGGGCGCGGCCTCGACCAGCGCCGCGGCGATTGCGTCTCGCTGCCACGGCGCAGTAGAGAGCGAGGCGCCGAGGTCTTGGAAGGCCGGCCCGCAGTCGGCCAGCCGCGACGAGGCGGGCCGAATGTGCGCCACGACCGACGCGCCGGCAGCGAGCGCGTGCGGCAAGAGGGCCCGGCCGGTGTAGCCGGTAGAGCCCGCGACAAAGAAGCGAGGAGCAGGAGACATGCGGCGTGTCTATCGCCTCTGGGTGCCGCCGCGCCGCGCGCTCGTTACCTCCCGTGTCGCACCCCAGGAGGGCCCCATGGCCAACGACCTCCACGACCTCCGCAAGTCCATCCGAGCACGTGTCGACACGCTCCGGGGGCATCTTTGACGTCGCTGGAAAACAGCGCCGCGTAGGCGAGATCACCGAGATCAGCGCCGATCCCGACTTCTGGACCGACCAGGAGCGCTCTCAGACCATGCTCAAGGAGCGGGCGTCGCTCGAGCGCACCATCAAGCTGTTCGACGATCTCTACGAGGGCATCGACGACGCTGAGACGCTGCTCGAGCTGGGCGAAGAGGCCGGCGACATGGACACGGTCGCCGAGGCCCGGCAGGCCTTTCAGCGGCTGGCGCCCAAGGTGCGCGAGGCCGAGATCCAGCAGATGTTGTCCGAAGAGGCCGACGAGTCGGACGCCGTGCTCGACATCAACTCGGGGGCAGGCGGCACCGACGCGGCCGACTTCGCCGAGATGCTCAAGCGCATGTATCTGCAGTGGGCGGGCCGCATGGGCTTCAAGGCCACCGTGGTCGATGAGCACCCCCACGAAGAGGCTGGCATCAAGTCTGCCCGCATCGAGGTCGAGGGCCCCTACGCCTACGGCTACCTGAAGGCCGAGATCGGCGTGCACCGACTGGTCCGCATCAGCCCCTTCGACAGCAGCGCGCGCCGCCACACCGCCTTCGCGTCGGTCGATGCCACGCCCGACCTGCCCGACGACATCGAGGTCGACCTCAAAGAGTCCGACTGCCGCATCGACACCTACCGGTCGAGCGGGGCGGGCGGCCAGCACGTCAACACCACCGACTCGGCGGTCCGGATCACCCACGAGCCGACCGGCATCGTGGTGGCCTGCCAAGACGAGCGCTCGCAGCACAAGAACAAGGCCAAGGCCTGGAAGATGATGCGGGCCAAGCTCTTCCAACACGCCCTCGAGCAGCGCCAGGCCGAGATCGACGCCGTGAACTCCGAGAAGAAGGCCATCGAGTGGGGGAGCCAGATCCGCAACTACGTGCTGCACCCCTACCGGCTAGTGAAAGACCTGCGCACGGGCGTCGAGTTCGGCAACACCGACAAGGTGCTCGATGGCGACCTGCTGCCCTTCATGGAGGCGTGGCTGGTGCAGCGCTCGGGCTCGGACGAAGACGACGCCCGCTGACCGCCCTTCTCGAGGCTTCCCACCTGGGGGCCGCCGTTGATAGGCTGCCCGCCTTCCCCGGAGCCAGAATGCGCCCCAGCACTTTGTGTGCCCTCGCCCTCACCGTCGCCGCCTGCAACGGCGAGACCGACTCGGCCGGCGAAGCCGCCGTCCTCCCTCAGGTCACAGGCGACATCTCGGTGGTCGGACAGGACGCCGAGGGCCGCGTCGAGATCTTCAAGGCCTTCGGCATCGATCAGGGGGGGCGCGTCATGCTCTACCTGTCGAGCAACCCCGATCTGACCTGCCCGATGGCGGCCGAGCTGCTCAGCACGCACGACGGCCCCTTCGACCCCAGCGACTACATCGCGGGCGGCACCTGCGACTTCTTCATCAAGAAGGACGAGTACGACGGGGTCGAGATGACCTTCACCGACGACCCCTTCGGCCGGGCCGGCTGGGCCATCAACTGCTTCACCGGCGACGGCGCCTTCGAGTTCCAAGACCGCACCGACGGCGGCGACGACGGCATCTACTGGACCGGCCGCAAGTGGCTGGGCTACCCGACCGTCTACTCGTACACGATCACCGGAGGCAACGAGGGCCCCTACACGCTGCAGCTCGACCTGCAGGAGTACAACGGCGGGTTCCCCGAAGAGGGCCTCGACAGCTACCCCGCGACCGGCTCGGTGGTGGGCACGGTCGAGGCGCAGTGGTGCCCCGACCTGGGCCGCACCTCGTCGTTCAGCGGGGGCTGATCCCGCGGCGTCGGCCGGCCGTCAGTGCCCCGCCGCGTCGCCCCACAGCTCTTGCAGCCGCCGGTCCCGCCCGCACCCCCGCCGGTAGCTCGTGTAGCGCTCCGGGCTCTTGACGTAGAAGTCCTGGTGGTAGTCCTCGGCCACCCAAAAGGTGCTCGCCCCGAGCACCTCGGTGACCACCGGCGCGCCCAGCCGCACCTGGGTCTCCGCCTTCGACGACTCGGCCATCTCTCGCTCCCGCGGATCGTCGGTGAAGACCGCGGAGCGGTACTGGGGCCCCTTGTCGCAGAACTGGCCGTTGTCTTGGGTGGGGTCGATGTTGTGCCAGAAGACCTGCAGCAGCCGCTGGTAGGTCACCACCGTGGGGTCGTAGACCACGCGGATGGCCTCGTAGTGGGTGGTCATCTTCATCGCGACCTGCTGGTAGGTCGGGTGGTCGGGCTCGCCGCCGGTGTAGCCCGAGGTGGTCGAGATCACGCCCGGCACCTTGTCGAAGGGCTTCTCCATGCACCAGAAGCAGCCGCCCGCGAGGATGGCCTCGGCCTGACCCGCCTCGAGGGGCGGCGCCGCGGGGGTGCCCACCGTCTGGGCGGGGGTCTGGGCCTTCGCGCCGTCGGTCGGCGGAGCAGGGGGCGTGCCGGCGCAGGCCATCGACAGCGTGAGAGACAAGGCTGGAAGCAACGGCATGGGTCCTCCGGTTGCGGACGGGGATGACGACCTCGCCGGCGCGTCGCGCCTGGCGGGGGCATCGCGACAAGACGTGACCGACCGCCGCCCCCGGGCTCTACCTCAAATCCACAGGTCCATCGGCGCGCGGTTCACGAGCGTGCGCAGCACGTCGCCCCGGCTGACGATCCCGACCAGATCGAGCTCGTCGTCTATGATCGGCATGGCGCCGATGCGCTCGTCCACCATGACTCGCGCGATCTCGCGGATGGGGGTCGAGGGGTGCGCGCTGAACGGCCGCGGGCGCATGACGGTGGAGATCTTCTCGTTCTGAACGGGCCGCAGCGGGTGCGACTCGGGGGTGCCCGCGACCCGGAGCAGATCGCGCTCGCTGAGCATGCCCACCAAGCGCCGCTGCGCGTTGACCACCGGCAGGTGCCGCACGCCGGACGCCTTCAGCTCGTCCCACGCCGCCATCACCGTGGTGTCACCCGAGACCGTCCGCACCCGCGTGCTCATGATCTGGTCGGCGGTGCGCGCGGGCTGGCGCTGCTTGCGCTTCTGGTCTTCCTCGACGACGTCCTGGTAGGCCCGCACCGCGGGGCTCCGACGCGGAGTGGGGCGCGCGCCCCCCTGGCCTGGCTCGCGCAGGTCTTCGTCGTAGGCCTGCGTCTCGGTGGGGCCGAGCACGCGGTTGACCCGGCGCCAGTCGTGGTGGGCTGGCTGGCCGTTGATGTCCCAGACGCTGAACATGATGGGCTCCGAGGTCAGGCCTCCGCAGGGGGCGGGAGGTCGGGGTCGTCCTGGGTGATGCTGGCGAAGGTGCGCTGCACCAGCGCCCGCGTGCGCGGCAGGAAGGGCCCGCGCAGCAGCAACGCGATGGCGGTCACCAGCGTCGCGAGGATGCAGAGGTACAGCCCCAGGCCGATGGCCACGCTCTCGAGAGCCGACAGCCCCGTGAGCCGCTGCACCCCCAACACCAACAGCACCGCGACGTTGAGCACGATGGCCGCGCCGAGCGAGGCGCACCCGCCCAGCAGGGCCACCACCGCGGCGACGCGCTTGAGGTCGCGCTCGGCTTCCTCCCGCGCGATGTCCACGTGGAGCGCCAGCAGCGTCTTGACGGTGTTGCCCAGCCGCTGGGCCACATCGACGGTCTGCCATCGGGGCTCGGGCCCCGGCGGAGGCGGCGCCCCGGGGGGCGGCGCCGCGCGTGGCGGCGGAGGCTCAGTCGTCGGCATCGGTGCCCAGGGCGCCTGCGGTACGACGCACGCCGCCGCCGACGAAGAGTCCGAGGAGGAAGCCCACCGCGGCCGCGATGGACAGGCTGGTTCCCAGGTGGCGGCGGGCGCCGCGCGCGCTGGCGGTGGCCAGGTCGTTCGGCACGGCCCGGGCCAGCTCCCAGAGGTAGGCCTCGACCTGCCCCAGCAGCAGATCGGGATCATCGAAGGGCGGCTTCGACCGGGCGCCTTCACGGTTTGGCGGCGGGCCTGCGGCGGGGGGAGGGGCCCCGCCGGGCGAGGGCCCGCTGCCGGCAGCGCCGTCGGACTGCATCTGGGCCTGCCGCTCGGCGACCAGCACCAGCTCGGCGATCTGCAGGCGGACCAGGGCGCGGGTGTGGTCGGTGTGCTCGGCCACGACGGCGGTGAGCGGGTCGAGGCCCGCGCCCGCGCGGCGCACCGCGTCGGGCGGCACGGTCGGCCACTCCTCCAGGATCAAGCGGTGGAGCCGGTCGGGATCAGGTGCCGCGTGCATGAGCCTCCTTGGGCCCAAGCCTATCGCACCGGGCCCTGGGGCGACCGGCCGGCGCGCCGCCGAACGGCAACCAGCGCGGGCGCCACCAGCAGCCAGCCCAGCGCGCCGCCCCCGGCCGCGCACCCACAGCCGGCGGCCTCGGGCTCGTCTCCTGGAGCGGCCGTCACGGCGGGGCCGCCGTCATCGCCGCCGTCGCCGCTGTCGTCGTCCACTGCGCCGTCGCTGCCGTCCGAGCCGTCCGAGCCGTCCGAGCCGTCCGAGCCGTCCGAGCCGTCCGAGCCCCCACAGCCCTCCAGGGTCCAGGTGGCGCCGTCCACCAGCAGGCCAGCGGGGTCGAGCCGCACCCACGGCGTGGGGTCTTGGATGGCCAGCTCGAGGGTGCCGCCGCGCTCACATCCGTCGATGGTGAAGGTGAGCCCGTCACCCACGGCCTCGCCGTCGAGCAGCCAGACCGCCTCGAAGCGGGCCGGGTCGTCGCCGAGCACGGTCGCCGCGAAGGCCTGGCCGGCCTCGGTGAGGGGGAGGCGGCCGGGGGCGGGCTCGACCGCAGCCAGGATGCTGGGGAGCGCGCCGTAGACCGACAGCACCGCCTGCTCGCGGCAGACCACGCAGTAGTCGTCGCGCAGGCTGCGCATCATGCAGCCGTTCTCGGTGGGCCGGTAGTGGTTGGTGTAGCCGCAGACCGCCGTGGCCGAGACCCCCTCGACGTCGAGCCACGCGGTCCAGGGCGGCGCGGCGGGGTCGTCGGTGCAGTTGGGCCGCGGCGGGTAGCTGGTCGAGGCGCCGTAGTTGTACTCGTCGCCCAGCCCCACGAGGCTGTGGCCCAGCTCGTGCACCACCACCTGCTCGCCCACCCGCCCGTCGGTGTAGCTGGTGGCGTACTGGTAGCCGCCCGAGCCGCCGTACATGGGGTCGTTGACCAGCACCATCACGCCGTCGGCGCCGGGCACGCTCTCTGCGACCTCGCCCATCACCGCGCCGTCGTCGCAGCACACCAGGCGGTCGATGCCGCCGCAGCCGTAGTAGCAGCCGTAGGCCGTGTCGCGGGGTTCGGAGCGACCGCCGTCGTAGTGGCTCACCCCCGACTCGGCCGACGCCTGATCGACCCGCCAGACGTTGAACAGATCGGCGTAGGCGCCGTAGGGCTCGATCGACAGCATGCTCGCGGCCATGCGGTCGACGTCGGCGGCGAAGAGGTCGAGCTCATCGGCCGCGTAGCCGTCCCCCAGGAAGACCATGTCGAGGCGGGCGGAGCTGTCGCCGCTCTCGATCACGGGCACCGCCTCGGCAGGCGGAGCGGCCCGGGGCACCCGGGGGTGGGCGTCGAGCGCGACGTCGGCGGCCCCGGTCGGCCAGTCGAGCACCACCCGCGCGACCGCTCGTTCGAGCACCACGGCGTGGCCGTGGGGGTCACCGTCGGGGCCCGGCACGATGGAGCGGTGCCGGGGATCGGGGATGGCGGCGGTCGCCAGCACCCGCCCGGCGCGGTCGCGCACGACCACGGGCGGGGCGCCCGCGAGCCCGGGCCGCTCGGCCGGCCGCTGGTCGCCCACGTGGGTCACGGCGTCGATCAGACGAACCTCGCTGTCAGTG
>JBDQIL010000062.1:0-9753 GCA_040264415.1 Myxococcota bacterium | reverse complement strand
CCTGTGTGGTGGTCGCCCGCGCGCCACTCGGCACCGTGCGGACGCCCGTGCATCGGCGGTGGCGTGCGCCCGCTGCGCGCGGAGGAGCGCCCTCCCGGAGCCAGCGGCATCGCGCACGCGCATCGGGAGACGGCCTGCGGAGCGCCGGGGTGCGGCGGCCCTGGCCCAACAAGCGGCCCACGCGGCCGCGGCGTCCGCCGGTGAACAGCGGCAACCACATCGAATTGGGTCCGTCGACCTGGTGCACCCGCATGTCGATGATCGGGCGCAGGCCGGGCAGGGCGATTCGGTCGGGGCAGACCAGCTCGGACACCCCGGTCGCGCGGCACCCGTCCACCCGCGCGTGCACCACGAAGCGCTGGTAGAACGGACCGTCCTCGACCACGTGGGCCACGTCGGTCTCGATGCGGGCGCCGTCGGGATCGGTGAAGGCCACGCGCCGGGGGTAGGGGAGCCCGTAGCGGCCCCGGCTGACCCTGCTGAGCGCGATGTCGGGCGCGGGGGCCAGCCGGCTGGAGCCGTCTTCACGCACCTCGAGGACGATGTCGCGGCGCGGACCGTCGCCCTTCGGGTCGAGGCGGTACCAGATGAGCTCCCGCCCGGGCAGCGGCAGCCGGCCCCACCACCAGCGGTCGATGCCCAGCTCGCCGATGGGCGTCGTGCTCTCGTTTCGATCGAAGTACGCCCGCCCGCGGAGCTCGGCGCGGTCGGCCCCCCAGGCCAGCGACGCCTGGCCCGTGGTGGCCGTCATCAGCGGGCACCACAGGTGCGAAGAGCGGCGGTCGACCGTGTCGCCCGGCTGGCGGCGGTGGCCCTCCACCCGAAGGGTGCCGGTCAGCCGGTCGGCGCTCGCGGGGATCGCGCAGTCGAGGGTGCCGGTGAGGGTCATGCGACCGTCGGCGTGATCCTCGACCGCCAGGTGGGTGCGCCCGATCCGCCACGTCTGCGCGCCCGGATCCCACGTCCAGTCGCTGGGATCGTGCTGTTGGAGGGCGTAGAAGCTGGGTCGTCCGGCCTGATGCACCACCACGTTCAGGCTGGGGTGATCGGCGGGGACGGGGCGCTCCCCGCTCCGCAGCCCGTACGATACAGACGGAAGGAAGGGGAGATTCTGAGACCAGATGAGCACGATCCCGTCACCTGCCGCGTCGACGAGGTCGAGGTACCACCACAAGAAGCCGCCAGGGGCCAGCGAAGTCGTGGTTTGAATCGTGGTTTCGGGTGAAGAGATTCCGATCACCGTGCCTCCGTGACCGGGGGGTGGACAAAGGTTGTTCAAACCTCTTGCGTACGGTCTCACATACTTGTATATGGTTTGCAACCGGTTTCGGCGGCGCGCTCCGCGCCAGGACCCGGGAAGAGGTGCGGATGAGTGACTCACCTGATCTTCTGGTGCTCGGCAGCGGCCCTTCGGCGCTGGTGCTGGCGGTAGAGGCGGCCAACCGCGGGATGCGCGTGGGCTGTATCGCCCCCCGCCCGGAGGCGCGCTGGTCGCAGAACTTCGGCAGCTGGTCTGACGAGCTGGCGGGCACGGTGGCGGAGGACTGCGTCGAGGCCAGCTGGGCGGCGCCGCAGGTGTCCACCCCGAGGCGGTCCGATGTGATCCTCGACCGGCGCTACGCCCGCGTCCACACGCCTCGGCTGCAGGCGCGGCTGCGAGAGGCCTGCGCCGACGCCGGCGTGGTGATCGAGCGCGGCAGCGCCGTCGGCGTGACCCACAGCGACCATGGCGCCTCCGTCACCCTGACCGACGGCTGCACCCGAAGGGCCGCTGCGGTGGTCGACGCCACCGGCTCCGGCAGCCCCTTCCTCGCCCGCCAGGGCAACCAGGTGCCGGGGTACCAGACCGCCTATGGGCAGCTCATCCGCGTGACCGGCCACCCGTGGCGCTGCGGCGAGATGGTGCTGATGGACTGGAGCCCGTCGAATGGCGAGCGCGACGTCGGCGATGAGGCGGACACGCCGTCCTTCCTCTACGCCATGCCCCTCGGATGGGACCTCCTCTTCGTCGAAGAGACCGTTCTGGTGCGGCGGCCCCCCACCTCGCACTGGGAGCTGGCCCGGCGGCTCGACCGCCGGCTCGAGCGCCTGGGCATCCAGCGGGTGGCCCTGCTGGAGGAGGAGTTCTGCACCATCGCCATGGGCGGCCCGGCGCCGGTGCTGGGGCAGCGCACGGTCGGCTTCGGCGCCGCGGCTGGCCTGGTCCACCCCGCCTCCGGGTACTCGCTGGCGCGCTCGCTGCAGCACGCGCCGGCGGTCGCCGACGCGCTGGTGGCGGGCCTCGCCGAGAGCCCCGCGGCCGCCTCGGAGGCCGCCTGGGCGGCGCTGTGGCCCGACGACCGGCGCCGCAGCTGGGAGCTGTTCCGCTTCGGTATGGACGTGCTGTGCTCCCTCGACCGCGACGCCACCGGGCGCTTCTTCGACGCCTTCTTCGACCTGCCCTGCGAGCGGTGGTCCGGGTTCTTGTCCGCCACCCTGCCCCCCTCCGGGGTCTCCCGAGCCATGGCGGAGCTCTTCGCTCACGCCGACATCGGCACCCGCCTTACGCTGATGGGCCACGGCGCTCGCCAGCCCGCCACGCTCCTCCGCGCTGTGGTCGGCGCGTGAGCCTCTCTCCTTCTACGCACCTTCGAGCTGGAGACCCCATGTCCCTGCACACCTTGCCGCTGCCCCGTGAGCGCTCCCGCCGCCGCGCCTCCATCCTTGATGACGAGACCCTGCGGGCAGCCCTCACCGATGTCGAGGCCCGCATGCGGCGCCTCTCGGCCGGAGACCGCCTCGAGCGCGCGGGCGTCATGGCCCAGGAGCACCTCTCCACTGGCGGCCGCCGGGTGCGCGCCCGGCTGGCCCTCGCCGCGACCGTGAACCTGGGCGGCGACCCCGCCCGCGCGGTGGCGTGGGCCGTCGCGGTCGAGCTCCTCCACAACGCCACGCTGGTCCACGACGACATTCAAGACGGCGACCGCGTTCGGCGTGGACACCCGACCACGTGGGTGCGCCATGGCGTCCCCCAGGCCATCAACGCCGGCGACCTCATGCTGATGTTGCCCTTCGTGGCCCTGCAAGACCCCGCGGTTCCGCCGGTGGTTCAGGCGGCCCTGTCGGGCGCGCTGGCCCGCAGCGCGGTCTGCATCGTGCGCGGCCAAGCCGAAGAGATGGACATGCTGATGGCCGGCCACCTCAGCCGGGTCGCCTGGGAGCGCTGCGCGCGTGGCAAGACCGGGGCGCTGTTCGGGCTGCCGGTCGAGGGCGCCGCCCTCGCCGCCGACCGCACGCCCGCGGAGGCCACGGCGCTGGGCCGTCCCTTCGCCGAGCTGGGTCTGCTGTACCAGCTTCAGGATGACGTGGTCGACCTGTACGGCGACAAGGGCCGCGGTGAGCGTGGCTCTGATCTGAAGGAGGGCAAGGTGAGCGCGCTCGTGGCCGCCCACCTCGAGCGCTGGCCAGAGGACCGGGCCTGGCTGGTGGGCCTGCTCAGCGCAGACCGTGCCGAGACCACGGACGCCATGGTGGCAGACGCCGCGCGTCGGTTCCAGGCGAGCGGTGCCCTCGACGCCGTGCTCGACCAGATCCGTGCCTGCGAGCGGCGGGTGATGGACGACCCGGCGCTCGCCGCCGATCCCGCCCTGCTCCCCGTGGCCGATGAGCTCGCCCAGCTGGCGCTGCGCCCCATCCGCCACCTGCTCAGCCGATGAGCGCCGTCGCCCCCTTGGTCGAGCCCCCGACCGCCGTCCCCGACGCCGTCACCCAAGACAGCCACGCGGTGCTGGCGACCCACGCCCGGAGCTTCCGGCTGGCGTCGGTCTTCCTGCCCCGGGCCCAGGCCGACGACGCGGCGGTGGTCTACGCCTTCTGCCGGTTGGTGGATGATCTCGCGGACGAGGCCCCAGACCCCCAGACCGCCCGCGTGCGCCTCGACGCCGTGTCGGCAGAGCTCGACGGCCGCGCGCCCCGCCGTCCGCTCGTGGCGGCCTTTTGTCAGGTGGCCGCGCGCCAGTCCATCGACCTGCAGGTGGCCCGTGACCTGATGGCGGGGGTGCTCTCCGACCTGGTCGCGGTGCGGGTGAGAGAGCTCAGCGAGTTCGACCGCTACTGCTACCGCGTGGCGGGCACGGTGGGGCTGATGATGTGCGGCGTGATGGGGGTGACCAGCGCTGAGGCGCGGGCGCCCGCGGTCGCGCTGGGAGAGGCCATGCAGATCACCAACATCTGTCGTGACGTCCTCGAGGACCTTGGCCGCGACCGGGTGTATGTGCCCGAGTCGGTGCTGGTGCGCGCCGGCACCTCGCAGGCCGAGCTGCTGGCTGGCGAGGCTCCCCGTGAGGCGGTGGTGGCGGCCGTGGGTCGCCTGCTCGACCGCGCCGAGGCGCGCTACCGGCAGGCCCATCGCGGCATGGGGTTCATCCCGTGGCGCCCCCGCCTGGCCATCCTCGTCGCGAGCCGCCTGTACCGTCAGATCGGTCGCCGGCTGCGCCATGTACACGGCGGTGATCCCATGCACGGGCGCACGATCGTGCCCGGCTGGAAGCGCGGGTTGATGGTGGCGTGGGGTCTCGCGCAGGCCCTCGACCCCCGCACCTGGCGCGCCTTCGCCCGCGGTGTCGTGCCGCTCTGAGGGTCTGAAGGCACCCGTCGCTCGATCGGCCGGGCGCGTCAGCTCCAGGGCAGGCGGTCGAGGTCGACGTTGCCGCCGCTGATGACGACGCCGACCCGTCGCACTGCGTCGGGCAGGCCCTGCAGCGCGGCGGCCAAGGCGGTGGCGCCGCTGGGCTCGACCACCAGCTTCATGCGCTCCCAGAGCAGCCGGGTGGCGGCGACGATCTCGTCGTCGGTGACGGTCACGACCGCCTCGACCCGATCCCGGACCACGGGCCAGGCGAGGGGCCCCATGCCCACGAGCAGGCCACCGGCGACCGTCTGGTGGTCGACCGGGGGCAGATGCTGTCCGGCGGCCTTGCTTCGGGCGGCGTCATTGGCCCCGCAGGGCTCGGCGGCGAAGACGCGCAGGCCGGGTCGGAGCGCCTGACCGGCCACGGCGCAGCCGGTGATCAGCCCGCCCCCGCCGATGGGCACCACCACGGCGTCGAGGTCGGGCACCTGCTCGAGCAGCTCGAGCGCGACCGTGCCATGGCCCGCCATGATGTGGGGGTGCTGGGACGGGGGGACGTAGGTGGCGCCGGTCTCGGCCCGCGCGCGCGCCACGGCCTGGGCGCGGCCCTCGAGGGTGGGCGGCGAGAGCACGATGCGGGCGCCGTACCCCACCACCGCGGCCTGCTTCACGGCCGGGGCATCCGACGGCATGACCACCGTGGCGGTGATCCCGCGGGCGCGGGCGGCCCAGGCCAGCGCCTGGCCGTGGTTGCCGCTGCTGTCCGTGACCACGCCCCGCGCCGCGTCGGCCGCGGAGAGCTGCCGCACGGCGTTGAGCGCCCCACGAACCTTGAAGGCCCCGCACCGCTGGAGGTTCTCGGCCTTGAAGAACAGCGCCCGGCCTGCCCGCTCGTCGACGGTGCGGCTGGTGAAGACGGGCGTGCGGTGCACCCCGTCGGAGATGCGGGCGGCGGCGGCGCGCACGTCCGCCAGGCTGATGGGATCGCTCATAGGTCTCGTCCAAAGAACAGGTAGGTGGCCCCTGCGTCGGTGGGGCCGGCGTCCTGCTGGGGCGCCCCCAGCAGCAGATCGCCCAGCCCGTCTCCGTCGAGGTCTCCGATGGTGACGGCGGTTCCCAGCAAGTCGTCGGGCGCCTCGCCCTGCACCGTTCGCCACGCATCGGCGAGGTCGAGCGCGCCGGTGAGCGGGCCGAACCACAGGGTCGCCGCGCCGGCCCGGTTGCCGCCGCCGTCGTCGAAGATCGATCCCACCAGCAGCTCGGCGACGCCGTCGCCGTCGGTGTCACCGGTGGCTAGACCGCCGGGGCTGCGGCCGAGCTGGGTCTGCTCGTCGCCGCCGCTCACGGTGAAGTCTGCGCTGCTGTAGAGCCGGTTGGTGCGCACGGGGCCCGCGAACCCGAACAGGGCGCCGGTCGAGCGGGCGCCGTCGTCGTGGAAGGGCGCGCCCACGACCACCTCCACCGCTCCGTCCCCGTCGAGGTCGGCCGCGGCCACCGACGCGCCGAAGCCGTCGTTTGGGAGGCCCGTGAGGCGCAGATCGGCGTCGCTCACGGCCTGCGCACCGGCGGCCTGCGCTCCGAGGAAGGCCACCACCAGGTCTCCACCCGGGACCGCGACGATCAGGTCGTCTACGCCATCGCCGTCCAGGTCGCCAGGGTAGGTTCCGGCGCCGCCGGCCTGGTCGAACAGGTCGTCGCCGGTGATCGTGAGGTCGGCGTCGTCGCTGTCGCGCGCTCCGGTGACCGGCCCGAAGAACACGGCCACTTGGCCCACGTCGAGCGAGCCGGCGTCAGCCCCCCACGCGCCCGCCGCGAGGTCGGGCGCGCCGTCGCCGTTGAGGTCGCCGACCCGGCCCACCGTGAGCTCGCCCAGGTAGGCCCGCTCCGACGCGCCCTGCAGGATGGCGTCGGCGTCGCCGAGGTCGAGGGCGCCGGTGCCGGGCCCATGGATCAGGTAGACCGCGCCCCCGTCGAGCGCCCCGCGGTCGCTGGCACGCGAAGAGACCAACAGGTCGTCGAAGCCGTCGCCATCGAGATCCTCGACCAGCGCTACCTGTGCGCCGGCCTCATCGCCAGTGGCCTCTCCCTCGAGGGTGAGGTCGGCGCGCGCCAGGTCGGTCGCTGCGGTGGCCGGCCCCAGCAGCACGAAGGCGGCGCCCTCGGTGCCGTCGGCCACCTCGTGGCGGCGTGCGCCGATGACCAGGTCGTCGCGGCCGTCGCCGTCCCCGACTCCGCCGGCCGAGAGGCTGCCGCCCGACAGCGCGCCGCTGGTGGTGCCGACCACCCGCGCCGCGGCCGCGCCGGCCGACACGGGACAGGTCTCGTCGATGCGCCCGTCGCAGTTGTCGTCGCGGCCGTTCCCGCAGCCGTCGAAGGCGTCGGGGCTGACCGTCGGGTCGTCGTCGTCGCAGTCACCGGGGAGGAGCGCCGCGCCGTCGGGCGGCACGCAGGCCCGCTGCTCGGTGGCGGGATCGCCGTAGCCGTCTCCGTCCACATCCACCCAGTACGCGACGGCCGAGGCGGGGTCGAGGCTGTCGTCGTCGTCGTCGGTGAGCCCGTCGCAGTCGTTGTCGAGGTCGTCGCAGACCTCGCTGGCCCCCGGGCTCTGCCCGGGCTCGAGATCGTCGCAGTCGCCCCCGGCGGCCACGTAGCCGTCGGGCGCGTCGCAGCCCTGCGCCACGTCGTCGTCGTCGCCGTAGCCGTCGCCATCGGCGTCCCGAAACCAGTCGGCCCGGGTGGTGGGGTCGAGGTTGCTGTCCGAGTCGTCGGTCTGGCCGTCGCAGTCGTTGTCGAGGCCGTCGCAGATCTCGACCGCGCCGGTATGGACCGAGGGCTCGGCGTCGTCGCAGTCGTCGCGGTTCGGTGCGGCCCCCTCGGGCTGGGTGCAGGCCGTGAGGCCCTCGCCGGGGTCGCCCGCGCCGTCTCCATCGGCGTCGAGCCAGTAGGCCGCGCCGTCTACCGGGTCTTCGTCGGTCTGACCGTCGCAGTCGTCGTCGCGCCCGTTGCACACCTCGTCGGCGCCCGGCGCGACCGCCGGGTCGCGGTCGTCGCAGTCTTCGCCGGCGGGGACGCCGTCGCCGTCTTCGTCGGTGACCGCGTCCTTGTCGCCGCAGGCGAGGAGGAGCAGCAGGAGGAGCGCGCGCATGGGGGATCCGGGGCGGGGCCGAGACGGTAGCACGGCCCCGCGGGGCTCAGTTGGCCTCGCAGATGTAGCGGAAGCTCGACCCACAGGGCTCGTCGTTCCAGGTGTCGCCGCTGAAGCGGTTGAGCTGGCCGCAGTCCTCCCGGAAGCCCGCGTCGTTGGGCTCGCCGGGCTCCCAGTTGGTGTAGCTGACGCTCTGGCCGCTCGACCAGACCCAGGTGCCCTCCGACGCGCGGTCGTTGAAGCCGGTCCACCACTTCTGGGTGGAGTAGCTGTCGGCGGTGCTGTTCAGCCAGCTGTCTTCCGAGGCCGAGTTGATGGTGACCAGGTCGTAGCCATAGGTGCGGCAGGTCGCGCGGCCGTTGAGCCACGAGTCGGCGCTGGTGCAGAACAGGTAGGGCTCTTCGGTGCTGACGTCGTACTCGACGTCGCAGGGGCACACGCTGCTGCTGTCGGCCACCGCGTCGCAGTCGTCGTCGTAGCCGTTGCAGACCTCGGTGGCGGCCGGGTTGACGTCGGTGTCGGCGTCGTCGCAGTCGGTGTCGTCGTCCACGTAGCCGCTGGGCTCGTCGCACGCGGTGAGCGCCGACCCGGCGCTGTCGCCGTAGCCGTCTTCGTCGTCGTCGGGGTACCAGGTCGTGGCCGTGCTCGCGTCGAGGTCGCCGTCGTCGTCGTCGGTGAGGCCGTCACAGTCGTCGTCGACGTTGTTGCAGATCTCGGCCTCGCCGGGGTTGATCGCGCCGTCGCTGTCGTTGCAGTCCGAGCCGTTGCGGGCGTAGCCAGACGGCAGGCTGCAGGTCTGCGTGGTGTTGCCGGCGTCGCCGTAGCTGTCGCTGTCGGCGTCCCGGTAGTAGGTGGTCCCGGTGGACGCATCGACGCTGCTGTCGTCGTCGTCGATGAGGCCGTCGCAGTCGTCGTCGATGCTGTTGCAGACCTCGGACGCGGCGGGGTTGACGGCGGCGTCGCTGTCGTCGCAGTCGGTGCTCGAGGAGACCGCGCCGCTGGGCTGCACGCAGGCCTGGACGGCGGAGGCGCCGCCGAAGCCGTCGCCGTCGCTGTCGGTGTAGAAGGTGGAGCCGGTGGAGGCGTCGAGGCTGCCGTCGGCGTCGTCGGTGAGGCCGTCGCAGTCGTCGTCGATGCTGTTGCAGACCTCAGACGCGGCGGGGTTGACGGCGGCGGTGCTGTCGTCGCAGTCGGTGCTGGTGGCGGTGGTTCCGGAGGGCTGGGTGCAGGCCTGCACCGCGCCGCTGCCGCCGAAGCCGTCGCTGTCGGCGTCGGTGTAGTAGGTGGTCCCGGTGGACGCATCGACGCTGCTGTCGTCGTCGTCGATGAGGCCGTCGCAGTCGTCGTCGATGCTGTTGCAGACCTCGGACGCGGCGGGGTTGACGGCGGCGTCGCTGTCGTCGCAGTCGGTGACCACCGTATCAGCGCCGGCGGGCTGCACGCAGGCCTCGACGGTGCCGGAGCCGGCGTAGCCGTCGCTGTCGTCGTCGGTGTAGTAGGTGGAGCCCGTGGACGTGTCGACGGTGGGGTCGTCGTCGTCGGACAGCCCGTCGCAGTCGTTGTCCGACCCGTCGCAGACCTCGCTGGCGGCGGGGTTGATCGCGGCGTCGAGGTCGTTGCAGTCGCGGTCGTCGGTCACCGCGCCCGAGGGCTGCGCGCACGCCACGATGGCGACGTCGGGGTCGCCGAAGCCGTCGCCATCGTCGTCGGCGTAGAAGGTGCCGCCGCGCGAGGTGTCGACGTCGCTGTCGTCGTCGTCCACCAGCCCATCACAGTCGTCGTCGATGGCGTTGCACACCTCGTCGGCGTCGGGGCGGCTCTCGAACTCGGTGTCGTCGCAGTCGCCGCCCTGGTCCACCGTGCCCGACGGCGCCTCACAGGCGAGCTGGACCGCGTCGTCGTCGCCATAGCCGTCGCCGTCGCCGTCGCGGTACCACGACGAGCGGAATCACGACTCCGAGCCCACGATACTCCAGAGCAGCTCGTAGGCGGTCTGGTT